>JAENJC010000176.1 GCA_016844545.1 Deltaproteobacteria bacterium
GCAAAGCGCTCCTTTATCCCGAGCAAGTCAAGCACAGTCTGTGCAAGATCTGCCTGGGAACCTATAGTTGAAACTGTCTGATGTTTAAAGAGCTTCGGGGAATAAATAACCAGCGGCGTATGAGAACGCTCCGGATTTTGAAAGGATCGGAAGGCATCAAAGTTGTGATCTGCGGTGAAAATGAATATCGTATCGTCAAACCATGGGGCCGCAGCCGCAGCCTTCATGAACTGTCCCAGACTCCAGTCAGAATAGTGGAGTGTGTTCAAAAATCCGTTCTCGCTGTTTTCTCCATGAGGGTATTTTTCAAGCCCGTTTCCGGGCCGTATGTATGGTGTATGAGTAGTGCCGGTAAACAGGAACCCGAAAAATGGCTTCTTTGCAGCATCCAGTTTTGATTTAAGGAACATCATAGATTCGTAATCCCATCCAAATACCGACTTTTGCCGTGAATAATCGAGCAGCATCGGCATATCTTCCATTCCATAATAATATTCAAATCCGGTCGCCCTTGCAATGGCGTCTACCCGGAAAGAGCGGCGCCTGGAGCTCTGCATAAAGATGGTCTCATAACCTTTCTCCCTAAGTATATCGCCGACCTTTGGAAAGTTGCTGGCCTCAAGGCCAAAACCGAGATTGGGAAGGCCTATAAGAGGCGGCACACCTGTAAGAACTGCCTGGATACCTTCGATACTGCGCTGTCCTACTGCATAAAAATTCGTAAACTGGAGTCCATCTCTTGTTATACGGTCAAAATTTGGCGTTACTCCAAAACCGTTGCTGCCAAAGCTGTCTATGTAAAACGGGCTCCAGCTTTCCAGGAGCATCAGCACGACATTGTAAGGCCTTGCATTATTCGAACGCTGGACAGTAATTGCTGATTGCTGATCGCTCTTATCCCCCAGAGGAGTTTTAACTATCAGCAGTGCCTCTTCAAAAGAGGTGTAAAAGTGATGGTTGACAGTATTATTTGCACCCCTGGCATGGTGGTAAAGGGTAAATACCCCGTTAAGCACCAGGTTGCTCTGGGCCGTACTGCCGGATTCAAACGCATCGATGATATTTATGGGCTTATCTGAAAATGTTCCCCTTATCCCTAAGACCATGAATCCTGCAAAGACAAGAAACTTTACAGGCATGAGGCGGCTTTCCTTGGTATCCCTTTCTAGAATAAATCTCCACAACAACAAGAGAGATGCCGCAAAGAGCAGGAAAAGCGCCAGATGAGCCTTATAGCTGCCTAAAGCCAACTCAAAAATAAATCCAGCATCGTTGCCAATCACAAGTAATTCACTGGTCATGTGACGCTTTACATCCCCAAAATAGATTACATCCCCTGCAAGAAGAAGGGTCAGAAGGATGAGGATGGCATACATCCCCCATCCCCATATCCTCTGCCAGATACGGGCATTAGCAAGGCGAAGGGGGAGGTTAAAGAAAAACAGCATGACTAAAAATGCGGTCAGCAGGATTGACAAATCAAAGCGGACCCCGTCAATAATTGAAAAGGCCAGCTTCCCGCCTGAGATGGTTGAAAATGTATCTCTATATGTGAGATAGAGCGCTGTCAGAGCCAGCGAAAATACCGACAGCCCGACACCAATAAATAATAAGCTCTTTCGCCATCTGGTCATGGTTTTGGCGCTCCTGTTTCCGGGAGGATGACCATGAGTCCATCCTTTACGATTGTGAATACAGCCGGCAACGACCCCACTATGTCTCCATCTGCCTGAATATAACTCTTTCCTGAAGATATCACCTTCAGCCCCTTGGCAGTCCGATATTGAACATCGGGATAAGATAGATGTTTCTTACGCAACACTCCCCAGGTGTATCTAAGTGTATCTATAGGCCTTTTGCCCTCGAATATGCATATGTCCAGGTCCCCACGCTCAAGGTCTGCAAAGGGAGTAATGGACATCCTCCCTCCGTAATACTTCCCGTTTCCCACCACAGCCCCGTATCCTTCAAGCCTTTCACCGTTATCAAGCTCGATATGTAAAGGTTGACCTGAGTAGCTGAATATGTTTCCGATGCCTGATATTATATAGGACAGCCGTCCTGACAGACGCTTGAGCCTCAAATCAAGGCCATAGACCACGTGTGCATCAAAACCTATGCCAGCCATAAGCAGGAAGTAATGGTCGTTAACCTTGCCAAGGGAGATTCTTTTGGGCGTTCCATTTAGTAAAGCGTCGCAGGCCTTCATGGGATCCATCGGTATCCCTGTTTCGAGAGCAAAGACGTTTACTGTCCCCAAAGGAACCACACCGAGGGGGACTGAAGAGCCTGCAAGACCGTTTGCAACTTCGTTGATAGTCCCGTCTCCGCCTGCTACAATTATTAAATCTATCCCGCCTTCTCTTGCTTCCGTTGCGGCATTGAGGGCATCACCCCTCTTGCCGGTAAGAAAGGTGTCAACACTGTTCTCTCTTTCCGTAAGATAAGCACAAACCCTCTCTATGACTCTCTTTCCGCCTCTGCCGGATGTCGGATTGGCGATCAGCTTGATACGCATATTTAAGGCTTTACCATCCCCTTAACTCTTTCAAAAACCTCATCAGCACTGACCCCCTTCATACATTCAAAATGTCCCTTTGGGCAACTATCACTGCCATGGAGGGAACAGGGACGGCATCTAAGCTCCTTTTCTACAACAATGCTTTTTCCTAAAGGGTAAAAACCGAATCCCTGCACTGTTGGACCGAAGATAGCAATTACTGGGGTTCCAACTGCCGTTGCGATGTGCATGGGGCCGGAATCGTTTGTGGCAAAGATACTACACCTCTTTATCAGGACAGCGGCCTCCCTTAGTCCAATCTTTCCTGCAACAGAAAAGGCATCTATACCTATCCCATCGGATACCCTCTCACTAAGTTCAACCTCGTCAGGTCCGCCAAAGATCAGCACCTTTGCACCTAGTTCTGCTACAGCCCTCTTCCCTAACTCAATAAAACCATCTTCCAGCCACCTCTTTGTCTGCCATCTGGCGCCGGGGTTGAGTCCTATAATGGTCGATCCTTCCGGTACACCGAGCTGTGCAAGTAATGACCCAGCTCCCTTTTCTTCCTCCTGGGAAAGATAAATGGCTGTTGCAGAGGTAGGTTTTAAACCTGCCCCTGCAAATAACGGGGCCAATGCGGATAAGTAGGCATCAACAGTATGTTTAGTCTGTACCTTGAAACCAAGAAGGAGCAGTCTCCTCTTGACAGTCTGCTTGTTGTATCTAAGGATATTGGAACCGGGAATAGAGGCAGAAATGACCCTGCTCCGCAGATTCCCGTGAAGGTCTACAACATATTTGTACCCTTCTTTTCTGAGTTCCCATGCTATTTCAAGCAACCCTTTCAGCCCCTTGTGCCTGCTGACGTCAAAAGGTATTACCCTCCTTAGGTTCGGGTTTCCGATAAGAAGCTCATGATACTCTTTTTTTACGAGGAAATCCAGATCTGCATCGGGATGACTCAGTTTTAGAGCAGCAATGACAGGTGTAGTCAATACCACATCACCGATGGAACCAAGGCGTATTATAAGGATCTTCAATATTTACCCACCATCTCATAGACACACCTCTCTCTAATACACCTGTCGCACTGGGGCACGTCCGGCATAAGGACACGTTGCGGATTCCCTATCGGCCCCCATCTGACAGGGGTACATGCCCTGACAGGGGAAAAGAGAGAGACGGTCGGAACATTCCTGGCTGCTGCCATATGCATAGGCCCAGTGCTTGAACTGACAAAGACGCTCAGCTTATTCAGGATCGCAGCGAAATCCAGTATGTTATTGGAGAGGTAGACAGATGGCTTGTTCCGCATCGCATCCTTGACTGTGGACAGCAGCTCTTTCTCCTTTACGCTGCCTGTCAGCAAAACAGTAAACCCGTAATCGGATATAAGCTTATCCGCCAGTTCGGCGTATCTATCCGCTCTCCAGTTCCCTGCCGAACCTCCACTCCCGGGATGGATA
>JAENJC010000037.1:0-8794 GCA_016844545.1 Deltaproteobacteria bacterium
TGTTGAAAAGACCTTGAAGGCAGCGGATGAGGTAATGACTGGACTGTAAAGGCATGTAATACCAATTCGCATTCAAATAAAGACTTTTGAATGCTCAGGTATAATACCCATCCGGGTATAAATACTAAGTAAGCTTTCATTAGGCTCAATAGTGGATGTTTGAAAGCAACTTGGTATAAAAATTAATTGACAATTCACCTCCCTCCATGCTATTAAAGTGCGTTATCTTTTGGGGCAGTTTTGGGTGAGGATAGAAAAGAGCTTTTCAGGCTGGTGTCTAAGTTCAGCACCGTAGGCCTTGAAATGGGTTTTTCGGTGGTTATCGGGTTGCTTATGGGGATATACCTCGACAGGTACCTGAAGACCGATCCATGGATGACCATTGTTTTTTTGCTTTTCGGAGTTGTAGCAGCCTTCAGGGTAATAATTAGAGTCGCAAAAGAAAGCCGGCAAGAAGAGTGACGGCTTCATAAATAATGATTAAATGGCCGTTTGAAATAACCTGCGTGGTCTTGGTTTTAGCGGCATCCGTAGCAGGCTTGGTTATATTCGGTTCTTATATAGTATTTTCAGGCATATGGGCTGGCGGACTTATCGGGATTATTAACTTCAAGTGGCTCGGCAGCATAGTAAAAGGGGCATTTTCAGAAGGCAGTGCAGCAAAGTATACAATAAAATACCTGCTGAAGCTTTTTTTTGTGATTACTGTTTCGGCATTTTTGATCTACGCCAGGCTGGCAGACCCACTGGCGTTCCTGGTTGGTTTTACCATAATAGTTTTTACCGTCTCCCTCCAAGGGGCTGATTTTACAAACAGGAGCAAATAGGGATTATGGAACACGGATTTAACTGGTTCTCATTAGTGCCGATACCTTTTTTTCATGAGTATCCTTATGTTCCCTTTGGGATCGTAATATTCTTGGTGCTCTTGGTTATGGCCTTATCCGTTTCACGGAAGATGGCCACCCCGGAAAACTACCTGGTTCCAGAAAAAACCCTTACTCTCAGGAATACCTTTGAAATGGTTGTAGAAGCCATTCTGGGATTGATACATGACACCATGGGAGAGCATGGAAAATATTTCCTGCCGCTACTTGGCACCCTGGCATTCTTTATATTCTTTTCCAACATGTCGGGCCAGATACCGGGGTTTGTCCCTCCCACGAGCAATTTAAATACAACTGCTGCATGTGCCCTGATAGTTTTCTTCACTACCCATATATATGGGTTCAAGGCTAACGGCATGAAATATCTTAAGCATTTTCTTGGGCCGGTTTGGTGGCTGTCTCCCCTCATGTTGCCGATAGAGATAATCGGCCATCTTGCAAGGCCGTTATCCCTCTCTATGAGGCTTTTTGGGAACATCTTCGGAGACCATACAGTGCTGGCTGTTTTTATGTTGCTGGTTCCGCTGATAGTCCCTCTCCCGATGTTGCTCCTTGGGATATTCGTTGCTATTGTGCAGACATTTGTTTTTATGCTGTTAAGCATGATTTATATTGGCGGAGCTATAGAGCACCATGAAGAGGAGCACCATTAAAACCGGTAAATAGTGTCAAGTTGTTAGCTAAAAGCTAAATTTTTAAAATACATTTTTTATGAAAGGGGTGATTTCAGTGAAGAAAGGTTTTGTATCAGTATTGGCAGTTATGAGCATGATGCTCCTGGCTGCTCCATTAGCCATGGCACAGGAGGCAGTCACAGCAGGTCTCGGTGACAACGTAAAGTTTGCAATAGCTCTGGCCAGCGGTCTTGCCATAGGGATAGCGGCTTTAGGTGGAGCTCTTGCTCAGGGAAAGGCAACAGCAGCCGGTCTTGAAGGCATTGCAAGGAACCCGGGCGCGTCAGGCAAGATCATGACGCCGATGATTATCGGTCTTGCCATGATCGAGTCTCTGGTCATATATGCACTCGTTATTGCATTTATGCTCTACTTCAAACTGTAATTTCGAGTAAGAACTAGTAAACTAAAAAAGGGCGGGAGATTTCCGCCCTTTTTTCATTATACATCTCCATTATTTTATACATACTTTGTTTCTTCCGCTGTTCTTTGTCTCGTATAGCGCCTCATCCACCCTTTTGATAATAGCTTCTGCGTCATCGGTTTCATTGAATTCGGCAACCCCAAAGCTGCATGTGATCTTCTTGTCTATATCAAAATAACATGTTCCTATCTCTTCCCTAAGCCTTTCAGCTAAGACCTTTGCACTTTCTACAGTTGATTCTATCACCAATATTATGAACTCATCACCACCCCATCTGGCAAAGGTGTCAGTCAGCCTCATCTGCCTGGATATTACCTGAGTAATAGTTCTAAGGACATTGTCTCCTATCTCATGGCCGAAGGTATCGTTCGTCTCCTTAAAGTGGTCTATGTCAAACATTATGAGCGAAAACTTCCTCTTATGCCTTCCAGCCCTTTCTATCTCGATTTCAATGGCCTCGTTAAATCTTCGCCTGTTGAATATCCCGGTCAATGGGTCCGTGATGGCGAGTTGCTCAAGTTTATCGTTAGCGATTTCGAGCTTGGTGATATTTTTATTAAAGGCGATGAATACGTAAATAAAAACGGCTGATACGACCCCTAAAATGGCTAAATAATAAGACCTCTCCTCTCTGTACTCATATATGCGTGCCTGTAAAAGTTTGTCAAGGATAGGATGTTCTTTTTCGTACAGCCTGTAGCCGCTATCTATGGCCTTCGTAGCAACCCCATAGTAGTCGGATGTTTTTTTTGTTATTCTAGCTTTCAGACTGTTGATGACCTCTCTGTCGAGCATGACGAGAAAAGCTCTAATATTGCTATTAAGCTCAATAACATCGGTCTCCATTTGTGGCTTGATATCTGGAGCGCTTGAGAAAACCTTTTGGATTCTCTCGTTAGACGAATCAAGGGATGATATTATTTGGCCGGAAAGGGTGATTAGGCGTATCTTTTCATCTGCACCCAGCCTATGCTTAATTGCCGCCGCACCTATGCCCCTCGTCTGACCGAGGTTCTCAATAAGCAATGGGAGCTTGAAGGTCAAGCAGTCCATCAAATAATAGGTAGTTATTTCCGGATCAAGGATGAGGTTTGAAGTCTCTCCAACATGTGAGACCAGGGTAATAATATCGGCAATCAAGGCAGTGTGATTGTCAAAACGCTCTTTAGCTGCCGGTAGGTCTTTTTTCTCTATCAGCCCTTGCCACCTATTCTTGATGGTCTTCCATTTCTCATCTGTCATTAACACGCTGCCGTATTTCTGATTCAGCGCTTCAACTGCCTTTATATCGTCCTCTATATAGGTCTGTTCCTTTGCAAGTCTTTCAGAAAAAGATATATCACCGTTCAGGTACGCGTACCCCATGCCCCGGCGGTGCATCATATTGTTCAACAGTCTCATTAAGGAGCGATTGTATTCTACCCCGATACGTTCCTTATGAGTGAAGTCAATCCACTTGTTGATTTCATTAAATTCTATATAAAGCAGGATTATTAACGGCAGGGCAAAGAGGAGGAACAGACCAGCCATAGCTGCATTTTTGTGTGGAATTATTTTCATTAAATTTCCTATGACCGCTAAAGAGGAGCTTAATGAAAGGATACAACAAAATCCCTACATCGCAACTGTCTGCTGTTATTTGGCTGAGTCCGTCAGTATCATCAGTGCATTAACTGCTGCTGCCGTGATGGTGCTTCCACCTTTGGTTCCTTTGTTTGTCATATAGTTAAGGTCACTGGCAGCAAGGGCCTCCTTTGAATCAGCAGCCCCTACAAATCCGACAGGCATGCCGACCACAAGGGCTGGCCTTATCCCTTCCTCTTTAGAAAGTCTGATCAACTCGTACAGTGCCGTTGGCGCATTTCCTATGGCTACGATCCCGCCGTTTATCCTCTCTTTACCCTTCTGCATTGCAATGGTCGCCCTTGTAACACCTTTCTCCTTCGCCTCTTTTATGACATCCTCGTCTGAGATGTGGCAGAATACTTCGATCCCGAGCCTGTTCCTGTAACTCTTTAATATACCGGACATCACCATGTCAACGTCTGTAACAATGGAGCATCCCTTTTTCAGGGCCTCAATTCCTGCCTCTACAGCTCCTTTGCTGAACCGCATTGAAGTGGCGTATTCAAAATCGGTTGTAGTATGGATGACCCTACGGACTACCGGATATTCAAGCTCCCCCAGATTATAACCTCTCAGCGCCTCATCAATGATCCGAAAAGACTCCTTTTCTATCCCCTCTGGAGGGAAGTTCCTGCTAACCGATGACTGCTGACCGGTCACTGCCTTTGAAATCCGTTTAACTGCAATCTCTGCCAGCTTAGGGTCTTCTCCGAGGGGATCGGTCATTATCATTTTAACATTCGGGTATTTATTTTTTGCCTCTTCCATCTCCGCCGGCAGGTCTTTTGATACATGAGCGCCCATGTACAGGAAGTAAGGCATGAAGATAATCCTTTCCACCCCCTCGTCGATGCACTGCTTGACTCCGGTTTGAATGTCCGGTTTGCCAAACTCCATAAACGCCGCCCTTACCTGGTCATACCCTCCTGCCAGCTTGACCATTGCTGCGGTCCTTTCAAGAGACTCATTGGCCTCCTTCCGGGGACTGCCGTGGCCAAGTAATAATATTGCTGTTTTCAAAATATCTCTCCTTTATTTGTTGGACGCTGATTTACGCAGATATGCATGATTTTTAAGGTAGGGGCGTATTGCAATATGCCCCTACAAATATTGTTATCAGAATTTATCAGCGTTCATCTGCGTCCCATCGCTTTGTTAATGGTTATGCTTTTCCGCCTGCCTGCAAATCTTCCACAAAATATTTATTCCCGTTATCCAGTGCACAAAAGCTGCCGCACATGGTGCAGGTGTCGTCCTTTTCCGGCGTTCTGGATGCCCTTATCTTCCTTGCCTCATTACCAAAAAGGCCGAGGGAGAACTGCTCATCCCAGCGCCTTTCCCTTCTGGCCTTTGACATCGCCATTTCCCTGTCGCGCCTGTCCTTGTATTTAGACAGGTCGCCAATATGGGCGGCAAGCTTGGTGGCCCTCACACCTTCCCTTACGTCGGCCTCATTTGGCAATGCTATATGCTCGGCTGGCGTAATATAACAGATCAGGTCAGCCCCGAACCTGGCTGATGATGCGGCGCCGATGGCTGCTGTGATATGGTCGTAACCTGCTCCTATATCTGTAGGCAGCGGCCCAAGCATGTAATAGGGTGCATCATTGGACATCCTCTTCTGCAAAATAATATTAGCCTCTATCTCATCGAGAGGGATGTGTCCCGGCCCTTCCACCATCATCTGGCACCCCATCTGCTGGCCTATATCTGACAGTTCGCAGTTAATGACAAGCTCCTGTATCTGTGCCCTGTCGGAGGAGTCATGGATGGCGCCTGCACGAAGGCCGTTGCCGAGGCTAAGGACCACATCATACTTCTTCAGTATCTCCACGACCCTATCGAACTTTTCGTAGAGGGGGTTCTCCCTGTTATTCGCCAGCATCCATCCTACCATAGAGGCCCCACCTTTTGAAACAAGGCCGCCGTAGCGATATCCCTGCTTCTTCAGTCTCTCTATTGTGTAGAGGTTTATACCGCAGTGTATTGCCATAAAGGCTATTCCGTCCTGGCACTGCTTTTCTATCACATCAAAGAGCATCTCCTCGGTGAGCTTGTTAGGATCATGGTACTTCTTGGAAGCCTCGCAGAACGCTTGATAAAGCGGCACAGTCCCAACAGGAAGCTTGGTGGACTTGAGGACCTCTCTCCTTACTAAATCCAGATCTCCGCCTACAGAGAGTTCCATCAGGGTATCCGCACCCTCTTCCTCGGCGATGGCGGCCTTCCTGCACTCTGCTTCAATGTCAACGATGTCAGATGAAGTCCCGATGCTGGCGTTGACCTTTGTTCTGAGCCCTTTCCCAATACCTACTATCTTACTCCTCCTGTTTGTGTTATTGGGTATAACGATCTTTCCTGCTGCGATCATGTCGCGGACATACTCATCCGTAACGCCCTCAGCATGAGCCACAGCCGTCATCTCTTTGGTGATGGTACCCTTTCTTGCTAATTCAATCTGTGTTGACATTCAACCCCCTATTTATTTTTACTGATTATCCGCAGATTACACAGATTCCACTGACTCAACATCATGATGATTTTAATCTGTGTAATCGGTGAAATCTGTGGACATATTTGTAGTTAAAAAAGATTCTTTATAACTCTCTTTGCCCATTCTATATTGCTTCCGAAATGCAAATGCACATAGGACGCAAGGGTATTTTTATAAACATACCCTTCCATCCAAGTGTCAGCGTTCCCCGGCTTATTGACCCTGTAAACCCTCTTTATGGTTTCAGGCATTTCATCTATCTCGGAGTAATGAAACTCGTGCCCTCTTATCCTGGAGCCTTTTATAGCCAAAGGGTTATCTCCGACGGCCTCTACTTCAACATACCCAAGGGCCTTGCGACGCTTGAGCATCTTTGCCCTTGTTGGAAAAACTCCAACCATCGGATGATACTCGCCGTCAAAATCAACAATCCCTTTTGTCAGGTACATAAACCCGCCGCATTCGGCATATATTTTACCGCCAGATTCAGCGAAGTTTTTGATCGAATCCATCATAGACTGGTTGGTAGACAGCCTTTCTGCATCTAGTTCAGGATATCCACCGCCTATGTATAACCCTGCAATGCCTTCAGGAAGCACCTTATCTGTAAGGGGACTGAAGAAGACCATTTCAGCGCCAAGGTCTCGAAGGATGTCGAAGTTATCTTCGTAATAGAATGAAAAGGCCTGGTCACGGGCGACAGCGATTTTTATAATGCCCCCTCGCTCCCCCTCTTTAGCAAAGAGGGGGAGCGAGGGAGTTTGAAGAATTGGGACTGTCCCCACAATGGGCAGCAACCTATCCACATCCACATTCTTTTCAACCACACCAGCTAGATTGTCTACAAAAGCCTGTGAAAAACCTTCCTCCACAGTTACAAGCCCAAGATGCCTCTCAGGCATTGCCAGTCCTTCATCCCTTGGGATAAAACCCAGAATCCTTGTCTTGCAGTTGGCCTCTATTGCATCTTTCAGCATTTTTTTATGTCTTTCGCTTCCGACCCTGTTGAATATGACTCCTGCTATATTTATATCCTTATCAAAGTTCTCAAACCCAGAGACCAGGGCCGCTGCGCTCCTCGCCATGCTTCTGGCATCAACTACAAGGATTACAGGAGATCCAATCCATTTAGCAATCTGGGCGCTGCTTCCATCCTCTGACTTCCCGTTAACACCATCGAAGAGTCCCATGACCCCTTCAATAACAGCCATGTCAGCCCCGTTACAGGCTTTTACAAAGGATGAGACCACATAATCCTTTGTAAGCATCCACCCATCAAGGTTCCTTGATGCCCTGCCGCAGACAGCAGTATGATGCCCAGGGTCTATGAAGTCGGGCCCTACCTTGAACGGCTGGACAACAAGCCCTCTTTTACGAAGGGCCGCCATGATACCAAGGGATATGGTGGTTTTTCCTGATCCGCTGGATGGCGCTGCTATGAGAACAGATTTCAATTCTTCATTCCCTGTATCGGCGCGGGAATCCTTCCGCCCCGGTCTATGAATTCCTTTGAACTGAGCCTGCTCACTGGAATTATAGGCGCCTCTCCAAGAAGCCCTCCGAAGTAGACCATATCTCCCACCTTCTTCCCTGGAACCGGGATTAGTCTGACTGCCGTGGTCTTGTTATTAATGACGCCGATGGCTGCCTCATCGGCAATGATGGCCGAGATCGTCTCTGCGGATGTGTCCCCAGGGATGGCTATCATATCTAGACCCACAGAGCAGACAGCTGTCATGGCCTCCAGCTTTTCAATGGATAGGACTCCTTCCCTTGCGGCCCTTATCATCCCCTGGTCTTCGCTTACAGGGATAAAAGCGCCCGAAAGCCCGCCTACATAAGAAGAGGCAAAAGCCCCGCCTTTTTTCATGGCGTCGTTCAGAAGGGCCAGGGCAGCAGTAGTTCCTGGCGCACCAACCCTTTCAAGCCCCATGGCCTCCAGTATCTCTGCCACGGAATCTCCTTCGGCAGGCGTTGGAGCCAGGGAAACATCGAGAATTCCAAATTCTACATTTAGACGTTTTGAGATTTCACGTCCTACCAGCTCGCCCATTCTTGTGATCTTGAAACCCACCTTCTTTATTATCTCCGAAATCTCTCCCAGATCCTTCCCTTTGGCATCTTTCACTGCCGCCCGGACGACTCCCGGGCCGCTGACCCCGACATTTACCACACATTCGGGCTCACCCACTCCGTGGAATGCCCCTGCCATGAAAGGGTTGTCATCAACGGCATTGGCAAATACTACCAGCTTTGCACAGGCAAGGCCGCCTTTGTCGGCAGTCAGTTCTGCTGCCTTTTTTATGACTTGCCCCATCTTTTTTACAGCATCCATATTTATTCCAGCCCTGGTGGATGCGACGTTTACCGAAGAGCAGACCCTCTCAGTTATCGCAAGCGCCTCAGGAATTGCCTCTATCAGGGCCAGGTCCTGGGCTGTAAAACCCTTCTGTACCAGCGAGGAAAACCCTCCTATGAAGTTCACGCCAACCTTCTTTGCCGCCTCGTCAAGACAGGTGGCAATGTAAATGAAGTCGTCCTTGTGACCTCCTGCAACGACCAGGGAGATCGGGGTAATTGCAATTCTGGTATTGACTATTGGGATTCCATAGTCCAATTCAATCCCCTTTGCCGTCTCACGGAGCTTCCCAGCTAGGCGTTCTATCTTGGCTATTACCCGCTCTCCAAC
>JAENJC010000037.1:8835-10301 GCA_016844545.1 Deltaproteobacteria bacterium
CCATAGTCACGGTTCGTACATCCAGGGACTCGTGCTCGATCATCTGTATGGTTTCTAAAATCTCTTCAGGCGAAATAGTCATTGTGTCTCCCAAATGTAGGGGCAGGGCTTGCCCCTGCCTAGGGCACCCGCAAGGGATGCCCCTACGACTCACGTTATTAGATTAAATCCTATGCATATATTTAAATATCTCTTCATGCTGGGCATGAATCTTAAGTCCCAGTTCCTTTCCCTTTTCCTCCAGCACCTTCTTTAAGTCGCCGAAGTTAATGGCAGCCTTAGAGACGTCAGTCAACATAGTCATGGCAAAGATATCTCCACCCATCACCTTTTGATTGATGTCCAGGATATTCACATTCTGCTTCGAAAGAAGCCCTGCCACATCAGCAACTATCCCTACCCTGTCAGGGCCGATTACTGTAACTACAACACGTGATTCACTCATAAGGCCTCCTGTTTAACAGGGCGCATGCAATACGCCCCTACAAAATACCATTCACCAACCTTACCAGCGCCGTGCTTTCGTAAAAATCTATAATATTCATGCATCCGTAGTCCTGCTCAAGCCTGAAGAAGTTTTCAAGCGGAAGATTAAGGGCGTGGCAGAGGATGACGCGGTTCACTCCGCCGTGGGCTACCATGGCGACCGACTCCCCTCTATGTTTCACAATAATCTCATTTAATGCAGGGATAACTCTTGCCGCCATATCCCGAAGGGATTCTCCGCCCTCTTTTATCCTGTAATTTACCAGGTCTTCAAACCTGACATGGGACTCATCGGGAAAGCGTTCATGTACCTCATTGAAGGTAAGGCCTTCCCACCTTCCTGCTGCGACCTCTTTTAGCCTCTTATCAGCTACAGGGGATATCCCGTGCTTTTCTGCTATGGCTGAGGCCCCCCGCATCGTCCTGATAAGGTCGCTCGAATATATACCCTTTATGGATTCAGTGGCGAGCCTGCCTGCCACCGCCTTCATCTGAGATAGGCCGAGGTCTGACAGGTCTACGTCTATGTGCCCGTTATAACGGAATTCTCCTTCATGGTTTGTAACCTCACCGTGTCTGACGAGAAAAAGCCTTGTTCCCCTGTTTTCCATACCTGACCGATACCTTTACCAATTCGCATTCAAATAAAGACTTTTGAATGCTCAGGTATAATACCAAGTAAGCTTTTATTAGAATCAATAGTAGATGTTTGAAAGCAACTTGGTCTAAATTATGCAGATGATTAACATCAGCAGTTCGCTTAACTCCCCGCCAAACCCCAACAGATCGCCGGTAATTCCACCTAGTTTTTTCTTGAAATAACTTTTCATACCGAGCACCAGGAGAAGGGTTGCAAGGATGATTACCAGGCCGATATATTTGAGTGTAAACCATGATATAACAATCGTGAGGAGGGTGGCAATAGTAACCTCACTCTTTGTGACATATTCTGTAAACGGTTTCCCAAGGCCAGCCCCTTC
>JAENJC010000038.1 GCA_016844545.1 Deltaproteobacteria bacterium
TATTCCCAGTCAGTACTGATTTGACGTTGGAAGGATTCCCTTTCTTTTCCTGATTATCAGAAGGGTTGCTTTTTCCTTGCATTGTGCCTGTAACGGGCAGCTTAGTTTCAGCGAATACTGAATAAGGAAAGAAAACGGGTATTAAGAATGCAAGGGAAATGAGCGGCAGGGGATTTATCAATTTCAAGTAAATAATAAATAATTTTGGGTATAATTTAAGGCTGACACAACTCCTTATCCACATCCAGCTTCCCGTTGAAATTAATCTCTTCTTTTGTCCTGACTTCAATAGATACCTTCTCTAACTCCTTGCATTTATCCTGCGGAATATCCGTTGAATATGTCCTTGCAGAACCATTAAGAAGATACCAGCCGCTCAATTCCTTTGAATATACTTCGTTCCCTTCTTTATTTTTGCCCTTGATATTTATAGAAATAATCATGAGATGGACGTTTCCCGAATTCTTGACAACGGCCTTCAAGACGCCCTTTGACATCTCAATTTTTTCTATCTCTCCCCTGGCTTCTTCTTTTTCCGGCTTTATAAAGATCGGCACGCCGAACCGGATGGCGACTGCAACACTGGCCCCCTCTTCCTTGCTCGGTTGAGGAATCTCCTCAATAAACAACCTGTATGTCTTTTCTTTTTCAACAGATGATGCTTTGATCCCTGTCCTTAATACCTTCTCCTCGTTTTTTTCCAATATCATTATCTTTGGGAAGTATATAAGGTCGGACGTATCGCTATACTTATCCTTCCCCTCAGCGTCCTGAACCCACTCTACGGCCTTGATCTGGAGATGCACCTTTTCGGCGCTGTCGTTTGAAACTGTAATGATCCCTGACTTTGTGCCTTTATCAAAGTCCAGCCTGATAGGGGTTACCCTCCATTCACTCGAATAAGCCTGCCCTATTGAAAGAGATAGTCCTATAAATGCGAGCGCCAATCTTTTGTAAATATTATTCATCATAAGTGGGCAATATATCAGATTATTAATACAAAGCAATCTTTTTTTAACAGAACTAGAGACCGTCGCGTATGATGCTAAGGCAGTATTGTCAAGACTACGGTATCTGAATAACCTCCCACATACGCATATTGATAATCAATCCCTTTTACTGTCCCGTTTATAGTCAAGGTCTGACTAGTATTCCTCGGAACTGTGCCGGTTGTGGGGCTGTAAGTCAAGGTATACGGCAGAAACTGTGTTGGAGCAGCAGCATTTATCATCCTGTTGGCATTTATGCCGGTTTCATTCAGGCCGTCATCATCTGTTATAGTATATGTCCACATCGTGCCAGGAGGGCCTCCTGTACACCTGAAGGTAAGGGTCGTGGAAATATTGACATCAACCGGACTTCCTGGATTAAGGTTTCCGAAAGCAAATGTAGCAGTGGTAGTGGTAAACCTGCATGCTGAATATACACTGTTAACGCTGAGAAGTAGCAACATCGCTACAAATGGTAAAATTATTTTCATTATAATATATCCTTATTACATCGGTCTTACGGACAATGCCAGAGGCCACATGTAGCTTCCTGGTTGAGCTTTTTCAGATAGGACGAACCTGTAGCTCAGATCCTTTGTGATAGGCGCAAGGCCCTCATTAGGTAAAACAATCCATCCCCCATATTGATCTATTTGTACCTCCCGCCCAAGTCCCTGCACTTGAATTTCTTTAACAAGGTTAACTTGACCGTTCGTCCCTTCAAAAACCAGCATATACCCATCAGGATTGTTGTTTTTAAGTTCTATGCGTGAAGCATCGTGAATCTCTACATATCCTCGCGAGATATCTGCGTTGGTGACAACCAGTTCAGGCGCCTGGTATAAGAATTTAATGCTTGTGTGCGCCAGCACTCTCGCCGTTACAGTGACCCTTGCCCTGTTTGTCCCTGTGGATTCAGTGGCATGAGCGACATCTGCGTTTTCTGTAGAGGCCAGAGATAAGGCTGCAATAAGCGCTGCCGTAACCAATTTGCGCTGAAGGTTAAGGCCAAATTGAATATGGTGAGGCTCTGCATAACCAGCTTCAACCAGGACCTCACCTATTTTCTTCCTGGAAATCTTCTGCTTGACCAAGGCATCTTCAAGCTGCTCACGGGTTATATGGTCTGTTGCTACCAGTATTTGGCCGAGCCTGAACTGTTCTGCCCCCGCTACTTCACTGCCCTGATGCCGCTGAAAAGCGAGTACGGCATCAAGCTCTCTCTCACTAATAAGGCCCAGTCGGACTAATACCTCTCCAAGTTTTTCATTGGACGCCAGTTGCTTACTCAAGGCAAGTTCAAGCTGTTCCGGAGTTATACGCCTTGCCTGGATCAGGAGTTCGCCGAGAAGTTTTCTTAAACCGGCAGCGGCCTTAACAGTGTCTTTAGGGAAGGCAAAATCTTCTTGAACAAAAAGGACAACTTGCAACTCCTTCGGGACCAGCACACCCATGCGGACCAGGATTTGACCAAGCAATTCATTGGTGTGTTTTTGCTGATCAATGGCAGCATCAAGGTCGCCCGGTGAAATGAATTCGCCGTCAACCAGTATTTGGCCAAGTAGGCGCTTCCTCAGTCGGCAGCCAAGGTTGCAATCCTCTCTATTCGGTTTTTGGGAATAGTCTTTCATCTGAAACTGCCCTTTTTACGGTGTAATTGATATATATACGACATCAGAATAACTGCCGGAGTAAAGTTCCCGGTAATCAGCCCCTTTTACGTTGATTGAAATAGTAAGAGATTGATCCATATTCCTTTCCACCGCTCCTGATGCATTATTGAGGGAAAGGTTGTAAGGTATATACGCTTCGATAGAGGAGTTCCTCATCTTTCTGCCACCACTGGACCCCTCAAAATCACTGCTTATGGAAAAAACCGCCAGGTCATCAGAGCCGGCGCATTTAAATATCAGGGAGGTCGTTATAGTCCTGTCAAGCGGGGATTCAGGATCGAGGATGCCTAAGTCAAGTGTCGAATCGTTTGTGTTGAACTTACATTGATTAATTCGCTGCACTGTTGCTGATACATCCACCGTCGCATTAGATGCAAAAGAAATATCTGCCGGCAGGAAATAAAATAAGAAAAAGGCTATAACAATAGGGGGCATAAGTACCTCCCTCTTAAGCAAATCTTTAGACCTTACTTTCAAATTTAAGAAATAAACCTTTCCATAAAAAGCCTGGGAGGGGGATCTCCCCCTCCCGGATAAAATATTGTTCTCTGATTCGACTTACTTATGGAAGTACTGAAAGTGTAACCGTATCGGCGTAGTTCCCTGCTGGTTTGTTAATGTAATCAGCTTGGAGAACAGATGCTGTGAGACCTATATTCTGTGCACCTCCGTTACCAATCCCGGTGGCTGTATAAGCAAAGGAGTATTGTATAAAATTAGCCCCAAAGGCCATCCGGTTTGCATCTACCCCACTCTCGCTCAATCCGTCGTCATCAGTAATGGTATATGGAGCTCCATTTGTGCATGTTACCTGAGGTTGAGCTATCCCAGCATTTACGACACCTGCACCCGCCGGATCAAGGTTGCCAAAAGCGGCGGTACCACCACTAATTGTGCATGAACCAAGAACCGTGGCGCTTACTGCCACAGTACTAGTTCCTGCCGCCATTGCACTTCCTGTCATTAAAAACATTGCTACTGCTGCTAACACTACTAATTTTTTCATTGTATCCTCCTTTTTTTTATTCCCTCAGTGGTTTCCTGAAGGTCTTGGTTAAGATTAACATCATCCTTATACAACCTAATACAACCTAATACGTCCGACTCATCTTAAACTATGAATTCTCTACCGCCCCTTTTCTATCTTATTCTACCTTTCCTAATTTCAGTTTAGCACGCATTATTTAGCACAGACTATGCCAAATGTAAATAGATTTATGCAAACTCAAATAACTCTGAGATATTAATAAGATAGGTAAATTAACAAACTTAATAAAAAGCCTGTGGTAAATATAAAATGGGAATTATTCCCGAACAGGCGGGAAGTTTTCCTTAATCTGATTGAGCTAAGTTGTATTCCTTCATCTTCGTTCTGAGGGTCTTCTGGTCTATTTGCAGGACGGAGGCGGCCTTAGTCCGGTTATTCCCTGATATCTTTAAGGCATTACTGATGGCCTCCGCTTCCACCCTACCGACTATATCCTTGAGGGACACGAAGTTGCCGGCAGGTTGTTCGATCGCGTCGCCTATCAGGAAGTTTATGTCGCCAGATCCGATGGATTCGCTATCGCAGAACAACACCGCCCTTCTTATGACATTTTTTAGCTCCCTAATGTTGCCCGGCCATGAGTAACTCATCAGGATTGTCATGGCCTCCGTACTGATCTCTCTTGCCTGCTTTCCAAGTTCGCCAGCTGCCTCTAACAGGAATTTATCGGCAAAAAAGGGAATGTCCTCATGCCTGTCTCTCAATGTCGGCACTTTTATGAAAAACTCTCCGAGCCTAAAGAAGAGGTCCTCCCTGAACTGTTTTTGACTGACATTGCGACGTATGTCCTTGTTGGTGGCCGCTATGATCCTGATATCTATCTCAACCGGTTTGGTACTCCCAAGCGGATGGACAAGCCTGCTCTCCACGACCCTGAGCAGCTTGCTCTGGACGAAGAGGGACATGTTTTCCATCTCGTCTATAAAGATAGTTCCCCCGTTTGCAGCCTCGAAAAAGCCCATCTTCTTCCTGTCCGCTCCGGTGAAGGCCCCTCGCTCATGGCCGAACAGCTCGCTCTCGATAAGAGTCTCCGGGATCAATCCCATATCAACCGTCACAAACGGCTGTTTGGCCCTCCTGCTGAGGTTATGTATTATCCTAGCTATAGTTGATTTGCCTGTCCCTGTCTCACCTTCAATTACTATAGAGAAGTCGGTGGCTGCCACCTTGTTGACCGCTCCGATGACTCCCTTCATAGCGAGGCTCTCGCCAAGCGACCATTCCAGAGAGTTGTTAATCGCCATTCCGAGTTCCCTGACCTTGGTTTCCATGCGCTTCTTCTCTGTGGCCCTATGTATGGTCAAAACAATCCTGTTTTCATCCACTGGTTTTTCTACATAATCATAAGCCCCGAGTTTAATAGCCTCCACTGCTGTGGCAACATCTCCATATCCTGTCACTATAATGACTGGGACATCGGGATTGATCTTCTTTAACTCTTTCAGTGTCGCTATGCCGTCCATGTCCGGCATAATCATGTCTAAAAGCACTGCATCAAACGGTCGCCCGGCAAATAAGCCCACTGCTTTGTTGCCGCTTGAGGCCTCAGTGACAAATATGCCGTTCTTGTTCAGCATATCGGCCATGACGCTCCTCACCAGCTTTTCGTCATCTACAAGCAGTATGTGGATTTTTGAATTATCTTTCATAGTTATTTATTGATAAAAAGACTCACTCCCTCCTTTACCTTCTCCACCGCCACATGGGTATTTAAACAATACCCTTCAGGACGGATATTGGTGATGCCCACGACGGGCAGGGGGTAACTGTCTATTACCCCGCTTACCAGGTCCCTCTCGCAGGCCACAGCTACAACTGCATTCGGACGCATTGAAGCAACTATCTTTCTGGCCGAAGTCCCACCGGTGTTGACAAAGAGTTTTATCCCATATTCCCTTCCAAGATGAAGGAGCTCAACTATCTCACACCTTCCGCACTCCCCGCAGTTTTCAATATCTCTTGTGACCTTAAAATTGCAGTCTTGGAACTGAAGACAATGCGGCATGAGGATCAGAAAGCTGTCCGGCCTTGCCTTGATGGCCATTGATTTTACAAGCCTGTTGTTTATCTCTATAAAGGCCTTATGTATCTTTATCTTTTCTACCCTGAAGATCCCTCCCAGAAAGAGCATGGCTGGAAGGAACAGCTTTATAAGAAGGCCCCGCAGTTTATCAGGGAAGGGAACATCATGTCCTGCGGCGCTCAATACAAGTAGCGATGCCGATAAAAGAAGAGAGAGTATTAAACCGCCAAGAATAACAGCCAGTATGAATGGAAGAGTCCTGTTAATATTGCCAAGGCCTATGGTAGGTATCCACCAGAGAAAAAAAGCCAGTGACGAGATGGCAAATACCGAGGCTGCGAGAAGCCAGACAAATAACGAGGTTCCAGGTTCCAGGTTTTCCTGACCCCTGCTTTCTTTGCACCATTTATACATCAGGAGCCAAGCACCATCCCTTTTTCAATCTTATGTCCCCTTACAAACTCCGCAACAGTCATCCTGCGCTTCCCTTCCAACTGAAGCTCCTTTATTGACAGATACCCTTCACCAGTAGCAATCACAATCCCCTTGTCACTGATATCTAAAATAGTTCCCGGCTGGTACGCCTGACCACCGACCACTGGCCACTGACCACTGATTATATCCGCCTTAAATATCTTAAGCATTGCTCCTGAAAGGTACGTATAAGTCCCGGGCCACTGGTTGAGTCCCCTGATACGATTTCTGATTTCCTCTGCCTTCTTATGCCAATCTATAAGACCATCGCTCTTTTCCAGCATAGGGAAGTAGGTTGCCTCTGACTCGTTCTGCGGGACAGGCGTAAGGTCACCTTTTCGTATCCCGTTCATCGTCTCAGACAGCAGCTCTCCGCCAGCCTTTGATAGCTTGTCGTGGAGAGTCTTAACATCGTCATCCTCTTCAATTGCCACGTCTTTCTTAAGGAGTATAGGACCCGAATCTAGCGCCTCACTCACAATCATCGAGGTAACTCCTGTAACCTTTTCACCATTAATCAGCGCCCAATTGATCGGGGCTGAGCCCCTGTATTTAGGGAGGAGGGAGGCATGGATGTTGATACACCACTTAGGCGGGATATCCAGTATCTCCCTGCTCAATATCTGTCCATAGGCAACCACAACGATTACATCGGGATTAAGAGCCTTGAGCTGAGGGAGGAAACCCTTGTTTTTCACCTTTTCTGGTTGATATACCGGGATATTATTCTGCTGCGCCAGAACTTTCACAGGAGGAGGGCTGATATCACCATGCCGCCCCTTTGCCCTGTCGGGTTGAGTTATTACAGCAACAACATCATCGGGGCTTTCTATCAAGGCCCTGAGGGACGGGATCGCAAAATCCGGCGTCCCCATAAAGATAACCCTCATATAGATTCGGTCCTTGCCAGTTTTTTGAGCTTTCTCCTGATGAGGTCCCTCTTAATAAGGCCCAACCTGTCTATGAAAAGCACACCGTTCAGATGATCTATCTCGTGCTGAAAGACAATGGAAAGAAAGCCCTCGCCTACGATGACCTCTTCCTTTCCATTCCTGTCCAATCCCTTTACAACGACCCTTTCGGCCCTCTTGACATCAGCGGTATAGTCGGGAACGCTGAGGCATCCCTCCTCCCATACCGTTTCCCCTGACTGTTCAATGATCTCCGGGTTTATCAGGCAAATAAGCTCCTTATTCTCTTTCTCTTTGCTGTTGACATCTATAACTATAACCCTGACAGACCTGCCTATCTGGGGAGCTGCAAGACCGACTCCAGGGGCTTCATACATAGTATCCGCCATGTCATCTATGAGCCTCCGGACCTCATCCGTTATCTGCGTAACAGGCTCAGCCTTTCTTTTAAGGATAGGGTCTGGATATTTAAGGATATTAAGCATTGCCACAAAAAATATGATACCTTTTTTAGAGGGGAAAATCAAGAGAGATAAAGTGAGCGTGTTGTCAAGTGATTAACCTTGACAAAGCCCGCAAAATTATTTAATATTTAGCGGCTTATAATAAGTTGAGGGGATATGTCAAGCAGGCTTGGAGAACTTTTAGTAAAAGCAAACCTAATTACTCAGGAACAGCTCCAGCAGGCGTTGGGGGAGCAAAAGGCTGCCGGCGGAAGACTGGGGTTCAACCTGACTAAACTGGGTTTCCTCAAGGAAGAGGAGCTTACCTCATTTCTTAGCAAGCAGTACAATGTGCCTGCCATAAACCTCTCAGAATTCGACATAGATCAGTCTATCATAAAACTCGTACCACTCGAGGTTGCCAAGAAATATATGATAATCCCTGTAAACAGGGCCGGCTCCACCATAATCCTGGCCATGTCTGACCCATCCAATATCTTTGCCTTAGACGACATCAAGTTTATGACCGGATACAATATCGAGGCGGTTGTCGCTGCGGAAAGCTCCATCATAGATTCCATCAAAAAGTATTACATGGGAGCCGGGAAGGGGAAGGAGGAGAAAAAGCTCCAGTTAGACGCCAAGGATTACTCCATGGACGATAAGGAACAGGGAGACCAGTTTAATGACGATCTTGATACCGGCGGTGTGGTTGATGTGGATGACTTTGACTCCCTGGTGCATGGTGCGATAGATGATGTGGATGTCGTTGAGGAGGAAGTCTCTGAAGAGGCCTTGACTGGCGAGGTAGAGGCGCCTATTATCAAGCTTGTGAACGGTATCCTGATAAGGGCGGCAAAGACCGGGGTAAGTGATATCCATATAGAACCTTACGAAAAGAGTTTCAGGGTCAGATACCGCCTCGACGGCTCCCTCAAGACAGTTATGGGTCTTCCCATTAAGATAAAGAATGCTATTACTTCGAGGATAAAGATCATGGCCTCCCTTGATATAGCGGAGAGGAGGCTCCCCCAGGACGGCAGGATAAAGCTGAAGATGGGTGCCAAGAAGACGATGGACTTCATGGTCTCTGTTCTACCTACCCTCTTCGGCGAAAAGGTCGTCATGCGTCT
>JAENJC010000039.1 GCA_016844545.1 Deltaproteobacteria bacterium
AAAGAAGAAGGTGGAAGACACACCCCGTTCTTCAATGGATACAGACCCCAGTTTTATTTTAGAACAACCGACGTTACCGGCATAGCGACGCTGCCCGAGGGTGTTGAGATGGTAATGCCCGGCGACAACGTAGCCATAACAGTTACATTAATAACCCCCATAGCAATGGAAAAGGGGCTCAGGTTTGCAATAAGGGAAGGCGGCAGGACTGTGGGCGCCGGCGCCATCAGTGAGGTGATTGAATAATGGCTGTAAAAGCACAGAGGATAAGGATAAGGCTTAAGGCGTACGACCATAAGATTCTCGATCAATCACTAAAGGAGATAATCGAGACAGCCAACAGGACGGTTATAAACAAGTATTGTGTAAACCGCTCTCCGCATGGCGATAAAAAATCAAGAGAGCAGTTTGAGATAAGGACTCATAAGAGGCTTCTGGATATTCTCGAACCGACTCAGCAGACGATAGATGCATTAATGAAACTGGATCTCTCTGCTGGTGTTAATGTTGAATTAAAGCTTTAATTTTGAGGCGGAATATATGAAAAAGGGAATGATAGGTAAGAAGTTGGGGATGACGCAGCTATTTGCCAGAGATGGCAAGTTGATCCCCGTTACAGTAATACAGGCAACCCCATGCCAGGTCACACAGAAGAAGACAGTCGAGGTGGATGGGTATAATGCAATCCAGCTTGGGTTTGATGTAGTGGAGGGCAAGAGGGTCAATAAGCCCCTTACCGGCCATTTCAAAAAGGCTGGCGCAGACCCTGCTCGCTATCTAAGGGAGTTCAGGTTTGAGGATACTGGCGCTCTTGAGATTGGACAGCGAATTAATATCGACATATTTGAACAGGGTGACAAGATAGATGTTGTGGGAATTAGTAAGGGGAAGGGATTTCAGGGTGGAGTCAAGAGACATCACTTTAAGGGTGGAGGGGCGAGCCACGGCTCCATGCATCACAGGGCCCCTGGTTCTATTGGCGCCAGTTCATTCCCTTCAAGGGTATTTAAGGGGCAGAGGCTTCCGGGTCACATGGGACAGGATAGAGTTACTGCCATGGGGTTAGAGATAGTAGCTGTAAAAAAGGAACAGAATCTCCTTCTTGTGAAGGGTGCAGTTCCTGGAGCTAAAAATGGCTTGGTCCTGATAAGGGACAGCATAAAGAAGTCTGTCTAAGTTTATTTTTACCTGGAGTTAGATATGCCGCATTTGGATGTATACGATATCGAGAAGAAAAAGGTCGGAGAGATAGATCTGAGCGATCTGATATTTGGCTCTGAAGTGAACGAGCACCTTATCCACGAAGTGGTTAAGATGCAGCTTGCCAACAGGCGCGCCGGTACTGCGAAGACTAAGACCCGAGCCGAGGTGAGCGGTGGGAACGCAAAGCCCTGGAAGCAGAAAGGTACGGGCCGGGCCAGGTCTGGCGCCAACACATCCCCTTTATGGGTCAGAGGTGGATCTGCCTTTGGACCGAAGCCTAGGGATTATTCATACCTTGTGCCGAAAAAGGTGAGGAGGGGCGCACTGAGGTCTGCCCTTTCGATGAAGGTTAACGAAGGTAAGATCTGGATTATAAAGGACTTTGACCTCAACGAGATAAAGACAAGCAAGGCCCTGGAGATACTAAAGAGGTTTGATGCCGAGAAGGCGCTTTTTGTCTCTCATAAAGAGCTGGTAAATTTTGAAATGTCATCAAGGAATTTGAGGAAATTTAAGGTAATACGGCCACAGGGGCTGAACGTTTACGACATCCTTGCTTATGATAAGCTCCTGATTCTCGAGTCTACAGCTTCAGCTTTTGAGGGAGATGTGAAAGGAGAGGTGAGCGAATGAGTGATGTATACAATGTATTAAAGAGACCTCTGTTGACAGAGAAGGGGACCGATCTGAAAGAGGGAATGAATAAATATCTCTTTGAAATTGACAGAAGGGCAAACAAGATAGAGGTTAAGAATGCAGTTGAGAAGATATTCAGCGTAAAGGTAGATGCAGTCCATACCATAAGTGTAAAGGGAAAGGTCAAGCGTGTAGGTAAAAACTTTGGTAAAAGATCGGATTGGAAGAAGGCTGTAGTCACTCTTAAGGCTGGGGAAAAGATAGAAATCATTGAAGGGGTATAGTAATGGCCGTTAAAACATATAAACCGACATCCCCGGGAAGAAGAGGGCAAACCTGCTCAACCTTTGAGGAGATAACAAGAAGCAGACCTGAAAAGTCGCTTGTGGAATCTGTTAAGAGGACCGGAGGAAGGAACAACCGAGGTAAGATTACATGCCGTCACCAGGGTGGGGGACATAAGAAGGCTTACAGGGTAATTGATTTCAAGAGGAATAAATTTGGGATTCCTGCTACAGTGGCGTCGATCGAGTACGACCCTAACAGGTCAGCGCGTATCGCTCTTTTGCATTACGCTGATGGGGAGAAGAGATATATAATTGCGCCGCTGCAGCTTGAGGTTGGGGCTGTGGTCGATGCAGGACTGGATGCAGATATTCGTCCCGGGAATGCATTACCAATTAAGGCTATCCCTCTTGGCACGACCATTCATAATATCGAGATGAGGCCTGGGAAAGGCGCTCAGCTTGTTAGAAGCGCAGGGTCTGGCGCTCAGCTTGTCGCAAAGGAAGGGGCGTATGCTCAGGTAAAGCTTCCTTCAGGCGAGGTCAGGATGATTCTCCTGGAGTGCTTGGCCACAGTGGGGCAGATCGGAAATATGGATCATGCAAAGGTATCTTTAGGAAAGGCCGGAAGAAGCCGCTGGCTGGGGATAAGGTCGAGTGTCAGGGGTGTTGCAATGAACCCTGTTGACCATCCACATGGGGGCGGTGAGGGCAAGACATCCGGCGGAAGGCACCCTGTTTCGCCATGGGGAAAGCCAACAAGGGGATACAAGACACGCAGAAACAAGGCAACGACTAAGTTTATAGTGAGAAAGAGAAAGTAACTGGAGGTAGGTAGTGGCACGTTCAGCTAAAAAGGGCCCGTTTGTTGATGACTGTCTGATGGAGAAAGTGACCAAGGCCAATGAGGCCAGTGATCGGCGAGTTATCAAGACCTGGTCAAGGAGATCAATGGTTACGCCTGATTTTGTAGGTCATACATTTGCTGTTCACAACGGCAAGAAGTTTATACCGGTGTTTGTCACGGAAAATATGGTTGGGCACAAGCTTGGAGAGTTTTCGCCAACCAGGACGTTCCACGGACATTCAGCCGGGAAAAAGACCGTAGTAAAAGGTGCGGCAAAAGGCAAGGAAGCCCCCAAAAAGTAATTTAATAGAAGGTGGAGCAGTATGGATGCGATTGCTAAAGCAAAGTACATGAGAATAACGCCGAGGAAGGCCCGTCTGGTTGTTGATCTGATAAGGGGCAAGAGGGTGGACCAGGCCTTTGCTATCCTTGATTTTACACCAAGGGTCGCCTCTAAGATTTTGACTAACCTATTGAAGTCTGCGGTGGCCAATGCTACGCAGAAAGAGGGAGTCGATGTAAATAATTTGAAGGTCAAGACGATATGTGTGGATCAGGGGCCAAGCCTGAAAAGGTTTATGCCGCGGGCGATGGGAAAGGCCTCCCAGATAAAGAAGAGAACCAGTCATATAACGGTTGTTTTGGAAGAGAGTTAAGAACTAAGGGAGGTAGGTTTTGGGTCAGAAGGTAAATCCGATAGGGCTTAGGCTTGGCATAACCAGAGGCTGGGATTCGAAGTGGTACCTGGACAAGGACTACGCAAAGTCTCTTCATGAGGACATAAAGATAAGGAAGTTCCTCAAAAAGAAGCTGTTTCACGCCGGGGTCGGCAAGATTGAGATCGAAAGGGTAGCCGATAAGGGAAAGGTTAATATCTTTACTGCTAGACCGGGCATAATAATAGGCAAGAAGGGAACAGAGATTGAAAGTCTCAAGAAGGACCTGCTAGGTCTTACCGGTACAGAGATATATATAAATATCCAGGAAATACGGAAGCCTGAAACGGACGCCCAGTTGGTGGCTGAGAATGTTGCCTTACAGTTGGAGAGAAGGGTCGCCTTTAGGAGGGCGATGAAGAAGAGTATACAGTCGGCCCTTAAGTTTGGATGCATGGGGATTAAGATAGCATGTGCCGGAAGGCTTGGTGGCGCCGAAATAGCAAGGCGTGAATGGTATAAAGAAGGAAGGGTGCCGCTTCATACCCTGAGGGCTGATATAGATTATGGGTTTGCTCAGGCTATGACTACCTTCGGTGTCATAGGTATAAAGGTTTGGATATTTAAGGGCGAGGTCCTTGAGGGAAGGGGTTAGTAACTATGTTGATGCCAAAGAAGGTTAAACATCGGAAGATGATGAAAGGCAGGATGAGGGGGGCCGCTTACAGAGGGTCAGACCTTAGCTTTGGGGAATATGGACTCCAGGCGCAGGAATGTGGCTGGATAACCACCCGACAGATTGAGGCCGGCAGGATTGCCATGACCCGTTTTATAAAAAGGGGCGGCAAGATTTGGATAAGGATATTCCCTGACAAGCCGATAACCAAGAAGCCTGCAGAAACGAGGATGGGTAAGGGTAAGGGAGCCCCTGAAGACTGGGTCTGTGTGATAAAACCTGGAAGGATCCTCTTTGAGATGGAAGGGGTCCCCAAGGAGACTGCTATTGAGGCGTTCAGGCTTGCCGCTTATAAGCTTCCCATATCTACAAAAATAATTTCCAGGAGTGAAGGCCATGAAGGTTAGCGATATAAAAAGCCTAAGCGATGAGGAACTGAATCAGAAGCCCGTCGAACTGTCTCACGAGCTTTTTAATCTCCGCTTTCAGCATGCAAGCGGGCAGCTCGAAAACACAGCTCGGTTGTCCCAGATAGCAAAGGACATTGCCAGGGTCAAGACGGTTATAAGGGAGAGACGTAAATGACTGAAAGAGGCATTAGGAAGACCCTTCAGGGGGTCGTTGTGAGTGATAAGATGGATAAGACTGTAGTGGTAAAGGTTGACAGGACAGTGAGGCATCCTATATATTTAAAGACCATTAAGAAAAGCGCTAAATATAAGGCCCATGATGAGGGAAATACCTGCCATTTGGGAGACAAGGTAGTAATAGAGGAAAGCCGTCCTTTAAGCAGAGACAAGCGTTGGAAGGTAAAAGGGAAAGTAGGGCAGTCGGCATAGAGATAATTACATGATGCAAGAGGCAAGATAGAACTTGCAACTTGAGGCATAATTAGGGGTGCAAGATGATACAACAGCAGACTGTGTTGGATGTGGCAGATAACTCCGGCGCAAAAAAGGTTATGTGTATAAAGGTTCTTGGCGGCACCAGAAAGAGGTATGCATCGATTGGAGATGTGATAGTTGTGGCTGTGAAGGAGGCCGCCCCTAATGCCAAGGTTAAGAAGGGCGACGTACAGAAGGCGGTAGTCGTCAGGACCGCTAAAGAGGTTGCCAGGCGTGATGGTTCTTATATAAGGTTTGACGGGAACTCTGCTGTTATTATTGATAAGGCGAACGAACCTCTTGGAACGCGTATATTCGGGCCAGTCGCAAGGGAGCTCCGGGCCAAGAAGTTTATGAAGATAATTTCTCTCGCCCCTGAAGTGTTATAGATAGATGATAGATAGATGCCAGTGTATCTCTCTACTTGTAGAATTCTAAGGAGAAGGTTTGATGTTAGCAACCCATGTAAAAAAGAACGATACCGTAAAGGTAATTGCAGGTAAAGAAAAGGGAAAGACCGGCAAAGTTATAGTGGTCCTTCCAAAGAAGGAAAGGGTTATAATTGAGAAGATTAACCTTGTAAAGCGGCATACTAAGCCGAAGGGAGCAGCTGGACAGGGCGGTATCATAGAAAAGGAAGGGGCCATACATATATCGAATGTGATGGTTGTCTGCCCGAAATGCGATTCTGCTGTTCGTTTCGGTTACAAGTTGTTAGAGGACGGGAATAAGGTCAGGGTTTGCAAAAAGTGCGAAGAGGTTATTGATAAATAAGGCGTGGGGTCACTATTATTAAGGTTGACGGTTCAGGGTTCACGCGTCGCGATACGGGAGGGAATGAATGGCAAGGCTGAATGACTTATATAGCAAGAAGGTAGTTCCCGCACTTATGAAGGAGTTTAACTACAAGAGTGTAATGGAAGTTCCAAAGGTCGAGAAGGTTGTTATAAACATGGGGTTGGGAGAGGCCGTTCAGAATGTAAAAGTGTTGGATGCAGCTTCTAAAGAGTTGGCAGCCATAACTGGGCAAAAAGCGGTTATAACAAAGGCAAAGAAGTCAATAGCTACCTTCAAGCTCCGTGAAGGTATGCCCATCGGGTGTATGGTGACCTTGAGGAAAGAGAAGATGTACGAGTTTATGGATCGCTTCATAAGCGTTACATTGCCCAGGGTCAGGGATTTTAAAGGGATCTCCGGCAAGACCTTTGACGGCCATGGTAACTACGCCATGGGGCTCAAGGAGCAGATCATCTTTCCTGAAATAGAATACGACAAGGTGGATAAGGTAAGGGGTATGAATATTGTATTTGTAACAACAGCCAAGACAGATAAAGAAGGGAAGGCCCTTTTGAGAGAGTTTGGAATGCCTTTTAGGGATTAAGCGGAGGAGAAGTGGCAAAGAAATCATTGATAGCAAAGGCAAAGAGAGAGCCTAAATTCGGAGTCAGGGCTTACAACAGATGTCCGTTGTGTGGCAGACCCAGAGGGTATTACAGGAAGTTCGGTATGTGTCGTATCTGTCTGAGAGACAGGGCCAATAAGGGAGAGCTTCCCGGCGTTACAAAGTCGAGTTGGTAGTTGTGTATAAGGCTGAAATCAAAGCTCAGCGAGAATCTTATATTTTGGCATATAGTTTAGCTATTAAGTTGTTAAGGAGTACATTGAAATGAGTATGACCGACCCCGTCGCAGATATGCTTACACGGATAAGAAATGCAAGCAAGGCTAAGCATGAGAAGGTGGACATCCCTTCATCCACGTTGAAGGCTGAAGTGGCAAGGATCCTCAAGGAAGAGGGTTACATAAATAATGTCAAGATGGTAACTGACGCGAAACAGGGTATCATCAGGGTTTTTCTGAAATATTCATCGGCAAATGAGGGTGTGATCACCGGTATTGACAGGGTAAGCACTCCTGGAAGAAGGATGTACGTTGGAACTGAAGAAATCCCAAAGGTTTTAAATGGGTTTGGAATTGCAATCGTTTCCACCTCAAAGGGGTTGATGACGGATAAAGCGGCTCGTAAGGCCAATGTAGGCGGGGAACTGCTCTGTAAGGTCTGGTAAACATACAGTCTGAAGGTCGGTGTCACTGGGCAGCTGATAAAAGCTTTTTGGAGAACGAGATGTCACGTATAGGTAAAATACCAGTTGTAATACCCCAGGGGGTAAAGGTTGCAGTTGTTGGGGACCTGCTCAAAGTTGATGGGCCTAAGGGCAAACTTTCGCAGAAGATAAACCCCGGAGTCAATATATCTGTAAACGACGGGAAGATCGTATTTACGAGGCCTGCTGAGAATTCGGAGTCGAGGACGGTTCAGGGGCTAATTAGAAGCCTTGTTTCGAATATGGTTGACGGTGTTACAAAGGGATATGAGAGGAAACTGGAGATATCTGGAGTTGGTTACAGGGCAGAGGTTCAGGGTGACAGTCTTGTTATGAGTCTCGGTTTTTCTCATCCTGTTAAGTATCAACTCCCTGCCGGGGTAAAGGCGGAAGTTGAAAAACAGACAATGATAACTTTGAGTGGGGCTGACAAGCAGGTCATAGGCCAGGCGGCTGCCAATATAAGAGGATTCAAACCTCCAGAGCCTTATAAAGGCAAGGGGATAAAATATCAGGGTGAAAAGATTCTGAGAAAGGCCGGAAAGGCTGGGAAGGCAGGTAAATAAAGATGGGAGAGACTAATAAAAGGCTTACAAGCAGGTTGAACAGAAAGGCAAGGGTGAGAAAGAAGGTCGCAGGGACTTCTGAGAGGCCGAGGCTGTGTGTGTTCCGAAGTGCCTCGCACATATACGCTCAGATAATAAATGACCAGGATGGTACGACACTGGTAGAGGCGTCAAGTGTGAGTCCTGATCTAAAGGGAGAGATAAAACACGGCGGGAATGTCGTATCTGCGCAGAAGGTTGGCGCACTTGTGGCAAGGAAGGCACTTGCTAAGAATATTAAAAAGGTTGTATTTGACAGGGGTGGCTACCTTTATCACGGCCGGGTAAAGGCACTTGCTGATGCGGCAAGAGGCGAGGGGCTTGAATTTTAAAGCTTGATATTGAAATCTCAGATCGAGATTGAGTTAAGGAGGGCAGTTTGGCAGCAAGGATAAATCCCGAAGGCTTGGAATTAAAAGATCGCCTGGTAAACATAAACAGGGTGGCCAAGGTGGTAAAAGGCGGAAGAAGGTTTAGCTTCAGCGCTCTTGTAGTAGTTGGTGATGGCAACGGCGTAATAGGCTATGGGATGGGTAAGGCCAATGAGGTATCTGAGGCCTTAAGGAAGGCAGTAGAACAGGCGAAGAAGGACCTCGTCAAGGTTTCGCTGAGCCCTGAAAATGCCTCCATATACCATGAGGTTACCGGCAAGTTTGGGGCCGCAAAGGTTCTTCTTAGACCGGCATCTGCGGGGACCGGAGTCATTGCCGGTGGGGCTGTGCGAGCAGTTGTTGAATCAGCCGGTATTGGGAACCTCCTTGCAAAGTCTCTGGGGTCGAATAACCCGCATAATGTGGTTAAGGCTGCAGTTGCCGCATTGAAGCAGCTGAGAAGCCCGGAAGATGTTGCCGCCATGAGAGGAAAGAGCGTAGAGGAATTGAGGTAGAAGGAGTTTTAGATGACTAAGAATGCAAAACAGCTT
>JAENJC010000002.1 GCA_016844545.1 Deltaproteobacteria bacterium
CTGAAAGGCTAAGTTCAACAGCAACATCTTTATTGGTCATCCCTTCTGCCACCAGCAGGAGAACCTCTTTTTCCCTTGGGGTCAGAATCTCCTTGTGTTCCTCTTTTTGTATGACCAGGTTGCGGAACTCTTCCATTATCTTGCCTGTCAGGCTTCCTGACATAACAGCCTCTCCTGCAGCCGCCCTTTTTATGGAGCGTATCAGGTCTTCAGGCTCTATGTTTTTCAGTACATACCCCTTGGCGCCGGCCTTGATTGCTTCAAACAGGTCGTTCTCGTTTTCAGAGACGGTAAGCATCAGAAGGTTGACAGATGGGGCGGCATCCAACAGGGCAGGAATGGCCTTTGTTCCCTTGAGTCCGGGCATACTGATGTCCATAAGCACTACATCAGGGTTAAGCGACCTTGCCAGCTCTATTCCTTTAAGGGCGTTACCTCCCTCACCCACCACATCTATAGAACCGTCTGTCTGAAGAAGTGCCTTGACCCCGCTTCTAAACAGGCTGTGGTCGTCTACGAGAAGCACCCTGATCTTCTTCATCTTGCCTCCTTCTCTCTCTACCTGCTTTTCGTCATGGCTGTTTGGTAATATTAAGTACAACCCTTGTTCCTTTCCCATGGCCGGAATATATATTCAGACTTCCACCAAGTTTTGACGCCCTTTCCCTCATGATGGAAAGTCCCATGTGGTGTATTCCCTGTCCGTCTTTTTTCTCAAGGTCGAAGCCTATGCCGTCATCAGCCACGGTCGCCTGTAACGGCCAGTTCTCTGAAAGGGAGACCCTGACCCTTGATGCCCCGGAATGCTTTCTTACGTTTGCGAGGGCCTCCTGTATTATGTGAAAGACATGGATTTCGGTCTCTGGAGAGAGAGAAACCACACCGTTCCCTGATTCGAGGGAAGACTCTATACCTGTATCCAGGCTGAACTTGTTCAGATGGGATTTCAGGGCGTCATCAAGACCCGCTTCCTCCATTTGTGTCCTGAAATGGTTAAGGAGCTCTCTGACATCGCCATAACCTTTGCGTATCCCTTCCCTGATCTGCCTGACATGGTTCATTGTCTCATCCTTGGAGGAGTTTTTCAGCGACCCCTCAAGGAGGCTGGTCTGTATGTTGAGATAGGCAAGGGACTGGGCTATGCTGTCGTGCAGCTCGTGGGCCAGTATATTCCTTTCCTCCATTATTGCAAGCCTCTTTGCCTTGGCATTCAGGTTGTAATACTCTATGGCAACCCCGATATGGCTGCTCAGGCTTTCAAGGAGCCTCTTCTCCTGCGATGTAAACTCCCTCTTTTCTTCCACAAAGAGGTTTGTTACACCGAGGAGTCTCTCCTTGTACCTCACAGGTATTACTGCAACTGTTCTGTATCCAAGCTCCAGGCACTCTTTTAGTATCATCCCTTCCGGCCTGGGCGGCACGTCCCAGAAATCGGATGTGCCGTTCTTTGCAGGTGTTCCGCAAAGACATTCGCCGAGAGATATGTTTATTCTTTTGAATTCATCTGGAAGCCCGATGCTGGCTGCCAGCCTCAGAGAACCGTCCTCGTCAACAAGCCTGACGCTTCCACTCCCTACATTAAGGTGCCCTAAAAGCTTTTTCAGGAAGACGTGCAGTATATCGTCTAAGGGAAGAGACTGGTTTAGCGATGCAGCCGTCTCGTAAAGGATGGAAAGCTCTCTGTTGCGTTCCTCAAGGGCGGTGGTCTTTTCCATGACCTTCTTTTCCAGATTCCCGTGAGATTCTTCCAGCTTATCCGCCATAAAGTTAAACCCCCTGGCCAGTTCCCCGGTCTCATCATCGGAGATAACGGCCACCCTTTTGGAGAAATCCCCGGACGTCATTGCCCTTATACCTTCCATCAGCCCCTGAACCGACCTCTTAATAACAAAAAAGACCAGATAAAACCAGACAAGGGTTATGGCGATGGTAAGGACAAGGAAGAGGTACTGGGTGCTGTAAAAGAGCATAACCTTCCGGTTTGTGGAATCTTCAAGAAACGCAACAAACCGGTCAATGCTGTCTGCATAAGAAGGGAGCTTAGCATCCAGTGCCTTTTGCATCTGCCGGACAATTTCCGGATCCTGCTCCTTGAGTATCTCATTTATAAGAGGTCTGACCTCAGTAAACCATTTATCGCTGACTATCTCTATCTGACGTCTTAAATCCGGCTCGTATACGCCGGAAAACCCCAGTATACGTTGAAAAACCGGATGTATCTCAATCAGCTTTACTGTGATCCTGGGTTCTTCGTAACGGTGTCCCCTGTCGTTAGCCTCCCCTTCCCTCAGGTTCTTTACGATAATCTCGAACCTGTTTAACTCCTTTTCTATCTGGTATCTTAATATTTCCAGTTTTTCTCCATCCTCTTCAAGGAGCTTATTTATAAGGAATGAAAGCTTATATATCCTCATCCTTTCACTGCCGGCGTAGTTTATTGCTGCTACGTCGCCCTGCAGGTGCCTGGCTGAATATATCCCGATGCCTATCATCAGCAATTTGGTGAAAAGGATGAGGAGCAGGATCCCTCCAAGCTTGAATATAAGCCCTTTCCGTACCTGTTTCATATCCTCTTCCCTGTTGTCATCTGTTCGCCGGATGCCACCATTCTCATCCTTTTTTCATCAAGGATGGTAATCTGGCGATGATGTGTCTTTATGAGGCCGGTATCTCTAAACTCGCCAATTATCCGTATGGCTGTCTCCTGCGAAACCCCTATCATCTCAGCCAGTTCGCCTCTGGTCAAAAAAAGCCCTAAAACTATGCCGTCATTTTTTGATTTACCGTATTCGTCTGCGAGGCTCATTATAAGAGCTGCCATCCTTTCCTGCGCCTCCTTCAGGGCCATATCAATCACCTGGGCCCTGGCCGCCCGCAACTCTCCGCTTAATATAGACATGATTTTCAGGGCGATCTCCGGCCTTCCTTTAAGTATCCCGAAAAAATCTTCTTTGCTGATAAAACATATCTCCGAATCTTCTAACGTCTCAGCTGTAAAGGCATAGGGACTGTTTTCAAAAACAGCATGTTCGCCGATAAAACCTCCAGGATTAACAAGCTTGAGTATCACCTGGCGGCCTGTCCTGGCGGATTTAATAAGCTTCGCCCTGCCGCTGCGCATGATGTAGAATCCATGGCATGGGTTGTCTTCATGGAATATTATCTGATGCTTCTTATAGAAATTTTGATGCAGCAGGCTTTTGGTCTTCAGGAGTTCTTCATCGTTGAGTGAGGAAAATATACCGAACTCTTTCGCAGGACAGGTATGGCAGGGGCACGAACCACCCATTTTATTCTCCGGCTTTCAGCAACAGATGTCACCTTTTGATATATGACTTATGTCATCTTTTTATAGCATGAATATCATAAATGAGTCAACCAGGTTTGGGGCTATATGCAAAGTAGGATTTAATTTGCTTGCAAGGTTATTCTAACCATGAACCACGGATTGGCCTGAAATAAGCCAGAGCAGGAGCCGCCGAGCCTTATTGCCTGCAAGGACTATCACATAACTACCCAAAAGGTCTATATAGCCTGCCCAAGTTTTTTTAAAAAATACACCCAAAGGGTTATAGACATATTAATGGTAAATAATGTAAGTTGTCTCATAAAATAAGCTCTGGAACCTTGGAGTTGACTGGCTGACTATTTATATCTAACATATAACATAATGGTGAAAGGATGAAAGGGGTGATGTAAAAGGCGTCCTGAGTATGTTGGGTATTGGAAGAGAGTTTGGTTTTTAAATTAGCAAAAAAAGGAGGTTTTTATGAAAAAGTTGTTAGCAGGTTTAGTGGTGTTATGTTTTCTGTTCATTGCAGTATCAGCCCAGGCTGGGCAGTTTGGCGATCTGATAGCGAAGATAGGTGAGGCCAGGAACTCCCTTCTTGTCATGGAAAAGTACAAGGACAAAAGGGGTGCGGACCAGCAGAAGCTGGTAAAAGATACCGCTGATGCCGTAAGCGCTATGCTTGCAAAGATGAAGGCCCCTGAAGGTAAAGAGGTTAAGTTCAAGGAGTTGGTTGATACCTGGAATGCCTTCAAGAAGACCCGTGAGAGCCAGTTGGCTCCTTCAATCATTGCAGGAAAGAGGGATGAGGCGTATAAGGTTGCTCACGGCATGCAGCAGGAGAGGCTCGACACGATGTACGTCCTCTGTGATGAATTGGATAGATAGGATTTAAATGGCTATTTATATGAATCAGGTAACTACTATATGCTGGTAGTCTTCCAGACTTAGGAATACTACAAGTTGTGGTTCCCTGAATTAAGTAAATATCCACTAGGAGGGAATAGGTCTTAACTTTTTACTGGTTCATATTTCTGGTGTTTTTTTAATATCTTAAGCAGTTTAACTTTAAAGGAGGAGACAAAATGAAGAAGTTAGTATCTGGAATCGTAGCAATGGTTATGTTGTTAGGCATTACAAGTGCCTTCGCGGCGGAAAAGAAGGCCGCAAAGCAGGCAGAAAAGGCGACGACGGTAGCCCCGGCAGATGATGCCGCGGCAGCTGGAATGTACTGGGAGAAGTGGGAACATGGTATCGCAAAAGGTATCGTTCCTCCATGCGGCGTGAACGTTCTTCCATTAGGCGGTGACGATATCCTTCAGGCCACAGTTGACACTTACTGCGGTGTAAAGCCAGGGAAGTATGTATCCTTTATCAACCCAGCTGCTATGAAGGTCTATAAGGCAAAGGGCAACAAGTATGCAGATGGAAAGGTTGCAGTTCTCCAGTTCAAAGAGATCGGCGCAGCCTTTACTACAGACATCGTAAACGGCAAGCCGGTTTATGATGTTGTTGCCCTCAAGGACGGGAAGTCCATTGCATCACAGGAAGCCAATCATCCATTAAACCCTGCAGTTTGTGAAAAGTGCCACGCAAGCTTTAATGATGCGTGCGCAAACCGCGGGTTCACCTGCGGGAATAGATAGTACATTACAGATTTAAAGCAAGATATTTGACAAAAGAGTCCCCGGAGGTGTATTCTTCCGGGGATTTTTTGATTTCAGATTTCTCGCTAAAGAAGGCGCAAGAACACTAAGCAAGTCCTTTTTTGCGCACTTTGTGTGCTTTGCGAGAGAAGGTATATAAATGGATTCCATAGACAGAGAGATACTGAACATAATACAGAGTGACTTTCCCATATCCACAGAACCGTACTCCGAGGTTGGACGGAAGGTTGGATTATCGGGAGATGAAGTTCTTATCAGGGTCAAAAGGCTTCTGAGGGACGGGGTTATACGGAAGGTTGGACCTTTCTTTGATGCAGTAAAGATGGGACATAAAAGTACGCTCTGCGCCGTAGATGTCCCAGTTGAAAAGATTACGCAGATTGCAGACATGATTGCCGCGTACCCGGAAATAACCCATAACTATCTGAGGGAGGGAACTCCCAACCTTTGGTTTACAGTTATCGCCCCGACCGAAGAGCGGATAGGGGAGATACTGGCCAGGATATCAGAGGATGGAGGGGTTGGACCGATTTACAACCTTCCAGCTAAAAAGATGTTTAAGGTTAAGGTTGATCTAAAGATTGTGGGAGCCTGAATTGGGATTTAATACAGAGGATATCGCACTAATCAGAGAACTTCAGAGGGATATTTACCTCGACTCAAACCCCCTCCAGAGAGTTGCAGATTCTCTCGGTTGGTCTTTGGACAGAGTCATTGACAGGGTAAAGGAATTAAAGGCCGCTGGGGTAATAAGACGTTTTGGAGCAGCACTTACTCCAGCTAATGCAGGTTTTAAGACAAACGCCATGATCGTTTGGGATATGGAGGGTGCGGAGGGGTTTAGCATTGGAGAGATAATGGCCTCCCATCCGAGGGTGAGCCACTGCTATATACGCCCCTCTTTTGAGGGGTTTCAATTTACCCTTTATACAATGACCCATGCAGATTCTGAAGAGGAGTTACAGACCATAATAAATGATCTATCCATAAAAAGCGGTCTTAAAAGATACAGGATTTTAAGGACGCTAAAGGAGCTGAAGAAGACGTCTCCTGTTTATTTCGGTTAACTGTTTCAGCCGCTGTTATTTTTCACTTTTTAATTTGACCAGTCAGGTTTATAGTGGTTTTCATGAAAAAACAAAAAACAACTCTTATTGGTTTGTTGCTGGTGCTTTCCGCATTATGCGCTACCTGTAACGCAGCGGACGGCGCGAAGTTATACCTTGCTAACTGCGCAACCTGTCATGGAGCCGAAGGCGAGGGAGGAAAGGGACTGGCTCTTAACAGGCAGAGCTTTCTTGTTGTGGCGTCTGGCGTATATCTTGTAAAGAGCATGCTTTATGGAAGGCCTACGCGGGGATGCCCGCCAAGGAAAGACCTGTCTAATGATGAATTTGTTTCGATTGCATCTTTTATAAAAGGATGGCAGAAGGAGAAATCTGTTACTGTTCCCAATAACAAGGTACAGCCTTTTGCAAGTGTGAGGGGGAAAGCGCTGTTCGCTCTCTGTGCAGGTTGCCATGAGGCAGACGGAGCGGGCGCGATGGGACCATCTCTTGTTGACCCCGGGTTTCAGACGTCGGCGTCGGACGGGTTTCTTAGAGGGACGATCAAGTTGGGCAGGGATGGAACTCCGATGTCGGGTTTTTCTAAAGAAGCGGGACATGTTGTGGCCCTTTCGGAAGAAGATATAGATGAGGTTGTCGCCTATATAAGGTATCTTGGTAAGGGAAAAGAGAAGGAAATACCCTGATGGAGGCATATTTATGAAATGGTTTTTATTTTATACGGTTATTATTCTATTTAGTGCAACCGGCTGTCACAGCATAGTCAAGCACGAGGCCTGCGCTGATAAAATCTGGGGCACCGCCTCCCTGATGGTGGTTGCTGAGAGGGAAGCTGGACGTATAATGATAATTGATTCGATAAGACACGAACTGCTGGGACGCATCGGAGGTCTTGGAAATCTCCGCCATGCTGTTATGACATTTTCCAGAGACGGAAGGTATGCTTACGTGATAGCAAGGGACGGCACCCTGAGCAAGGTTGACCTGATAAGACTTTCTCTCGAAAAACAGGTCAAGGTCGGAGAGAACTCCATAGGCGTAGCAATCTCAAGGGACAGTAAATATATAATGGTCTGCAACTACCAGCCGGGTGGGGTGGTGATAGTAAATTCCGATAACCTCGAAAAGGTAAAGGAGATATCTGCTGAAAGGGTCAAGGAGGACGGCTCAAAGCTCATATCCAGGACGGTCGGTCCCTTAGACACTCCAGACAACCTGATGATATTTGGTTTGATGGAGGGGAACGCTGTCTGGGTTGTAGATATGAAGCAGGAAGGGTTCCCTGTAATCAAGAAATTCTGGGATGTGGGAGATACCCCTTATGACCAGCTTATAAGTCCTGACGGCAGGAGCTACGTTATTGGCTTGCTGAACTCGGAATGGGTCGGTGTCATGGATACATGGAAGCTCGACGAGGTAAAGAAAGTAGACATGAGGGAGCGGAGGGAAGGGAAGGTCAAAGAAGGAGAAAAGGTCCCCATTTATCATATTCCTCATCTCGAATCCTGGGCCATATCAGGCGAAATGGCATTCGTCCCGGCTATTGGGGAGAAGCGGGTAATAGTCTACAACACGAGAGACTGGAGCTTCATCAAGTCCATCCCAATTGCAGGGACTCCTCTCTTCGTTGTTGGAAGACCTGGCGGCAGGGAGGTGTGGGTGGATAACGTTGATGCACCTGGAAGTGAGGCAGAGAGGCTTGTCCAGGTGATAGATGTGGAAACCCTGGAAATCAAAAAGACCATAGATGTTGGAAAAGGCGCCCTTGATCCCCAGTTCACCCCTAAAGGGGAGGCGGTTTATATCTCCGTCAGAGAAGAGGGAAAGGTTGCTGTTTACGATACAGACTCCTACAGACTTATAAAGGAGATACCTGCAGAAAAACCTTCAGGGATATTCTGTACAGACCGGGCAGTAAAATTTGGGCTTTAACCACAAGGCCAAACCCTGAAGTATAGTCTTTTTGGACTACATTAATGCCGCCCTGTAGTATTACTCCACCTACCTGTTTTTCTTATAAAAATAGGCACTCTGCCTTATAGACAAGTAAAGAATAAATAGGGTAGATTACCAAAAATCTAATTCAAAACTGAATAGCCCTTTTAGTTGGCGGCATTACCACTGTTATGTTAAGGTTTGCTCGGCTTACATGGAAGGAGGTGGTTTGACAAAGGTTTGCATCAAACAGGTTTCGAATTCCAAGATATTAAATTTCTTACTAAATAAAAGAAGGAGGTAGTATGAAGAAGCTGTTATTTTTGATTTCCATGTTCTCACTGGTATTTACGGCAGGCATTGCTTCAGCGGAGGGGATCACCATCACCGATGACGAGATGAAGGCGGCTAAGAAGATCTATTTTGACAGGTGTGCCGGTTGTCACGGTACATTGAGAAAAGGCGCTACAGGGCCAAACCTGGAGCCTGCCAAGACAACGGCGTTAACAACTGACGGATTGAAGGTGTTTATCGAGTTTGGTACGCCAGGCGGAATGCCTGCATGGAAGGACCAGCTCTCCGAGCAAGAGATCGACCTCCTGGCAAGATTCCTTCAGGTTGCTCCTCCTATGCCTCCAGAGATGTCACTCGCAGACATGAAGGCCACATGGAAGGTCATTGTTCCAGTTAAGGACAGGCCCTCAAAGCCGATGCACAAGAGGAACATAGATAACTTCTTTGGAGTTATTCTAAGGGATGCAGGGAAGGTCGCCATCATAGATGGTGATACAAAGGAAACTGTTGGTATCGTTGATACCGGTTTTGCAGTGCATATCCTTAGGTCTTCCGCTTCCGGCAGATATTTCTACTCCATAGGAAGGGATGCCAAGGCAACCCTCATTGACCTCTGGCCGGAGAAGCCAACCGTTGTTGCAGAGGTTAAGGTTGGAGCAGAGGCAAGGAGCATCGAGGTCAGCAAATTCCATGACAAGAAGGTTGATTACAGGGATAAGTATGCCATTATCGGTGACTACTGGCCTCCTCAATTCATAATAGTCGATGGTCTTACTCTTGAGCCAATAAAGGTTGTAAGCACCAGGTCTATGACTTATGACACCAACGAGTATCATCCGGAACCAAGGGTAGCTGCTATCATCACTTCCCACAATGCCCCGGAATGGATGCTGAACATCAAAGAAACCGGTTACATCTGGATCGTTGATTATTCCGATATCAAGAACATGAAGATAACCCAGCTTGAGGCCGAAAGGTTTCTCCATGACGGCGGATGGGCAAACAAGAGATACTTCCTTATGGCCGCCAACATGAGAAACAAGCTGGTAGTTGTTGATACAGTTGAAAAGAAGGTTGCTGCCATTGTTGAAGTCGGCAATAAGCCTCATCCTGGAAGAGGAGCAAACTGGATAGATCCTAAATACGGCCCTGTATATGCAACACCTCACCTCGGTGAGCCGGCGCTTGCCCTTGTAGGAACAGACCCTAAGGGTCATCCGAAAGAGGCATGGAAGATGGTCAGGAAGATCCCTGTGCTTGCAGCTGGCGGTCTCTTCGTAAAGACCCATCCAAAGAGTCCGCATGTTTGGGTAGACAGCACCTTGGATTCAGTTGCTGACAATACCAGGACACTTACAGTTATAAACAAGAGCGACCCGGAAGAACAATTCCAGACCATCAAGGTTTCCGACCATGGTCGGGTTGTGCATCTCGAATATAACAAAGAAGGTAACGAGGTATGGGTCTCTGTTTGGGATAAGAATGGCGAGATTGTAATCTATGACGACAAAACCCTGAAGGAAAAGACCCGCATAACCGGTGACTGGCTCCGTACGCCAACAGGCAAGTTCAACATGTGGAACACAGTCCACGATATTTACTAAGATATAACCAGGTATTCTATTCTAAGGGGTGAGGAATTAGCTTCCTCACCCCATTTTTTTGTGAGGCAAAAATGAAACGGATTATTTACTGCGCAGCGTTTATGCTCATTCTATCAGCGCCTCTAAATGCAGAATTAATTACAAAAGATTACGGAAAGGATCTATATCGGCAGAACTGCTCCTCATGCCATCACCCTGAAAGATACGGCGTCTCCGGTCCGCCGCTGATTGCAGAGACCATAGGAAAGAGAAAAGATGCTGAATTGACAGAGACAATAAAGAACGGACTGCCGTCAACAAACATGCCCTCATTCAAGGGCTCTCTTAAAGATGAGGAGATTGCCGCTATCGTTTCATATATAAAGACACCTGCTCCAAGCCCCAAGTGGGAAACCAAAGATATCCTGACGACAAGAGCTATCTCAGACAGGAAGGGACTTTCACCCCGGCCCAAACCGGATATGACCAACTTTTTCATGGTTGTTGAAGGGGGTAAGGGAGACGTCCACTTCATGGACGGAGACACCTTCACCCTTCTTGACAAGGCCCATGTTGGGGCTATTCACGGCGGCCCTAAGTTCGACAACAAGTTAATGAATGCTTATCTCGGAGGGAGGGACGGTTGGGTAGTCAAATACGATCTGACAGAGTGGCGCGAGGTCGGACGGCTCAGGGCAGGGATAAATACAAGGAATATGGCAGTTTCAACAGATGGGAAGATCCTCGCCGTAGCCAATACACTTCCTGAAAACATCGTATTGATAAACACAGAAACCCTGGAACCGACCAGGATCATTAACCTTGAGGGGAAGGTAGGGGCCATATATACCCTTAAAAGCAAAGAGGTATTCGTCATCTCCTTTCGCGACAGAGCAGAGGTCTGGTTTCTTGAGTGGAACTCTCTTATCATCTCGAAGTTCCAGGTAGATCAACCTTTTTCCGATTTCTTCATAGAGCCGGGTGAGAGGTTCTTGATCGGGACATCAAGGGAAGGGAAGCAGTTGAGTATCCTTGATCTGGAATCAAGAAAGATTACAAAGAGCCTGGAGGGGGAGGGAATGCCTCATCTGGCTTCCGCAGCGATCTATAAGGACGATGGTAAGATGTATGCTGCATTCCCGCATATAGAGGCCCCCACACTCACCGTAATGGAGCTGTACAAGTGGAGCGTAATAGAGAATGTGAAGCTCAAAGGAACTGGATTTTTTGCCCGCACACATGATAATATAAACACAATCTGGATTGATACAGGAAGCGACACAATTCAAATCGTAGACAAGAGGACCTTAAAAATTGTCAATGAGGTAGTCCCTGCAGCAGGGAAAAAGGCGATGCATATAGAGTTTACAAAGGATGGTAAATATGCCCTTGTAAGTATCTGGGAAAATGATGGAGCAGTGGTCATTTATGATACTGCCACCCTTAAAGAGATTAAGCGGCTGCCGTTTATGAAGCCTGTAGGGAAGTATAACGCAACGAACAAGAAATATTAGGCAGTGTCCAGTGGTCGGTGGTCAGGGGCCGGTTAATAAAAGCAACTGACCACTGACGGCTGATCACCGACCACTTAAGGTAAAAAATGTTAGGCGTAACAAAACTTCTGTGCAGCACCAACTCCATTTCCACTACCCTGGAAAAGGGACGGGAAACCTCGACTCTTCCATCAAGACTCCTTCAGTTCTCATCAGACAAGAGGCCTGTTGTCGTCTGGAACATCACAAACAGGTGCAACCTGCATTGCCTGCACTGCTATTCAAGTTCTTCGGACAATGCCTCTCCTGACGAACTTACCACGGAAGAGGGTTTAAGGCTTATTGACGACCTCAGCGACTACAGGGTCCCTGTGATAATCTTCTCCGGTGGAGACCCTCTCATGAGGCCCGACCTCTTTACACTTGCTGCCCATGCCTTTAAAAATGGGATCCGTTGCGCCCTTTCCACAAACGGTCTATTTATCGAAAAAGATACTGCCAAAAAGATTAAGGACACCGGCTTCTCATATGTTGGGGTCAGCCTTGACGGTATTGGAGAGACCAACGACCGCTTCAGGGGGATGAAGGGTGCATTTGAAAAAGGTCTTTCGGGATTAAAAAACTGCCAGGCCGAGGGGATTACTGTAGGTCTAAGGTTTAATCTGAATAACAGGACAAGGGAACATCTTGCGCCCCTTTTCGATTTGATTGAGCGCGAGGGAATAGATCGCGGGTATGTATCCCATCTTGTTTACTCTGGGCGTGGCAGCAAGCTGCGCAATGAGGATCTAAGTCATGAAGAGACGAGAAGGGCGGTGGATTATATATTCAGCAGGGCTGAAGAGTTTTATGCAAAGGGTTTAAACAAGGAGATTGTCATAGGGAACAACGATGCAGACGGGGTTTACCTCTATCTTAAGGTTCTGGAGAGAGACCCTGTTAAGGCCCAAAAGGTGTATGAACTGCTTGCCCTGCGAGGCGGTAACAGCTCCGGGGTTGCTCTCGGAAACATAGATAGCTGTGGGAATGTTCATGCAGACCAGTTCTGGCGCCATTACTCCTTTGGAAACATTAAAGAAAGGGAGTTTAGCGAAATATGGGGAGACAGATCAGACCCTGTAATGGGCGGACTCAAAGATCGAAAAGCCCTGTTGAAAGGGCGCTGCGGAAAATGCAGGTTTGTTGACATCTGCGGGGGGAATTACAGGGTCAGGGCTGAGTCCGTATACGGCGATATCTGGGCTCCTGACCCCGCATGCTATCTAACGGATGAGGAAATTGGCCTTAAATCGGAAATTGCGTACAATATGCCGCTAACCCCTGGAGACTTTATGTCAAGCCCTGTTTACTCTTCCAATTCTTGATCAGGCTCTTCTTTTTCTTTATCTGCCAGATCAAACATATTCCTTGCCACCTCCAGGTACATGTCCCTGTAATGGTCCTTTGCATGTGTCTTGAGTGCCACTATGGGGTGGTGTAGGAGCTTGTTGACAATAGAAGATGTCATCGATTCGAGCACCTTCATCTGGGTAGGTGAAATTCCATTTAAAAAGGTAAGGGCCTTGTTCAGCTCAAGTTTGCGGATCTCTTCTCCCCTCTCCCTCATCCCGACAATTGTTGGGGTCAGGTCCAAGGTCTTCAGCCAGTGGATGAAGACCTTTAACTCCTCTGCTATGATCCCTTCCGCCTTCTCAGCCTCCTTGGACCTTCCCTTTACGTTGGCCTCTATTACACCCTGCATATCGTCTATATCATAGAGGTAGACGTTGTCAATGTCATTTACCTTAGGGTCTATGTCCCTTGGTACCGCAATATCTATAAAGAACATCGGCTTCTGCTTCCTTGCCTTGAGCGCCTCTGTAACATCTTCAGGTTTTATTATGTAGTGAGTTGCGCCAGTAGAGGAGAGGACTATATCTGCTTTATGAAGGGTATGTTGAAACTCATTAAAATTAACAGGCGTTCCCTTAAACTCCTCAGCCAGCCTTTCAGCCCTCTCAAAGGTCCTGTTTGTTACATATATATCTTTGATCCCGCTGTTTATAAAGTGCTTGGCTGCCAGTTCGCACATCTCTCCTGCGCCGACCAGCATGACCACCTTGCCGTCCAATGAACCGAATATCTTTTTAGCGAGTTCAACAGCTGCGTAGCTTATGGAGACGGCGGAGCTTGCTATCTTCGTCTCAGTCCTTACCCTTTTTGCTGTAGAAAATGCCCTGTGGAGGAGCTTGTTTAAAATGACCCCGGCAGCCTTATACTTGCAGGAAGTCTGGTATGCTTCCTTGAGTTGACCTAGTATCTGAGGTTCCCCTACAACCATTGAATCAAGGGAAGATGCGACCCTGAAAAGGTGTCGAAGCGCATCCTCTGCAGAGCAGACAAAGAGGTGCTCTTCAAACCTTTCCAGAGGAAGGCCATGAAAGGCAGAGAGAAACTCCTTAACTTCCCTGATCCCGCTTTCAATATCGTTAACGCAGGAATAGACCTCCACCCTGTTGCAGGTGGACAGGATCATCCCCTCTGTTACCCCCTGAGTCTGGAGGAGCTTCCCGTGGGCTTCTTCCAGCATTGCAGGCTGGAAAGAAATTTTCTCTCTTATTTCCACAGGCGCTGTCTTATGATTTAGGCCGACTACGATGATATTCATAATTAAGTAGTCAGTAGTCAGCAGTCAGCAGTCAGTGGTCAGCGGTTAACTGGCCACCGGCAACTGGCCACCGGCCACTGTTATTTAAAGGCATGTCCTCCCCAGATTATATTTATGACAAAGTAGGTTGCGATCATGATTGAAAAGCCTGTTATGGCAAGGACAGCAGCCCTTCTTCCCCTCCACCCGACTGACAGGCGGCCGGTAAGAAGAGTGGCGTAAAGAAGCCATGTTATGAGAGAAAAAATGGCCCTCGGGCTAAATTTCCAGAAGGTCCCCCAGACTGCATTTGACCAAATAAAACCTGTTATTATTCCGAAGGTCATCAGCGGAAAGCCGATAAAGAGACACATCTCATTTATCTCATCAAGGACTTCAAGGGACGGAAGCCTTTTGTGTATTCCGCCCAAGTGGTGCCCTTTTACCTGCCTCTCCTGGATCAGATACATGATACCTGCAGCACACGCCAGTGAGAATATGGCATTTCCCAGAAAGGCAAACCCCACATGCAGTGGGAACCAGACGCTCCTCAGGTAGGGAGGGACGACGATTTCCCCTTCCGGGATAATAACTGTCAGGAGCAAGAGGATAAACGCTATAGGAGATACGATGGAACCAAGGACATAAACCTTGTATCTCCATTCAACCAGAAGGTAGATACCCACAATTGCCCAGGCAAGGAGGGAAAGGGTCTCAATGCCAATAAACGGCGGATGTCCCAGTTCCGGATACCGTAAGGAAATTACTACTGCATGGAGGATGAAAGAAGCAATGAGAATAGATGTTGAGAGTATGGAAATGGGCTTTTTCAGGGTAATGACATAAGAGATATACCCCGACGTAGCTGCAAGATAAAGGAAAAGTGTAATATAGAAAAGCATCTGTTTTAAGCCTTTTTTATCCCCAGGGAGGCGATTGAAAAATCCTCACCCAAAAGGGATATTATTGTTCTGTCAACATCTTTCCACCTGCCGACCTTAATCATCTCCGGTATGGAGGAAGAGGCCAACTTATTGAAAAACTTTCTTTTTTTAACACTCTCAACCTCTTTTGTCAATAGCTTTCGCCTGATTGCGGCCATGATCTCAAGGAATAGCGAATACTCCTCCCCGTACATCTCTTCCATCTCCAGCCGAAGTCTCTTCGCAAAGGCCGGGGATGCTCCTCCTGTAGATATGGCTATGGAAAGAGGACCCCTCTCAACAACTGAAGGGAGTATGAAGTCGCACATCTCCGGCTTGTCCACTATATTCAGCAACACCCCCATCTTTCGTGCCTCTTCTGAAATCTTATAATTTATATCTTCATTGTCTGTGGCTGCATAGGCCAAAAAAGCACCTTTCAGGTCCCTTTTGCTGAAGGGACGTTCTTTTATTTCCAGTCTCCCCGCCTCTGAAATACCTTTTAAAACAGCAGTGACTGCAGGACTTACTACAGTTACCTTTGCCCCGGCGTTAAGCAGGGAAAAGACCTTCCTCTCGGCAACATCGCCTCCGCCTATGACAACACAGCGTTTATCCCTTATATCCAGATAGATCGGGTAGTATCTCATCCTCTCTTTTTTACAGGCAACAATACTCTAAACGTGCTCCCTGCCCCCTTCTTACTCGCAACCTCTATACTTCCGCCAAAAGACTCTATAATCCTCATACATATAGCAAGTCCAAGGCCTGTCCCTTTTCCTGGCTCCTTAGTAGTATAAAAGGGATCAAATATCTTCCTTATCTCATCATCGCTCATCCCTGTTCCGGTGTCAGCCACAGAGATTTCCACAAATTCTTCTGATCCCTGACCCCTGATCCCTGACCCCATAAACAAGGTTCCTCCATCCGGCATGGCATCGGCGGCATTGATGAGGAGGTTTATCAGTACCTGTTGGAGTTGATGGGTGTCTGCCATTACTATCGGGGTCTCGCTAAGGCTAAGCTTTATATCAATCCTCTCAAATCCTTTTTGAGCTGATACCAAATCAAGGGAGCTTTCCAAAATCTCGTTTACATTTATCTCTACGAGTTTAAATTCTCCTGGCCGTGCGTAATCAAGCAGACCATTTACTATCCTGTTTATCCTCTGTATCTCAGTCTGTATTCTCCCAAGATATTCTTCTTCATCCTCCTTGCCTGCCCCCTTTTGAATAATATCGGTATATCCGAGGATGGCGCTTAAAGGATTACCTATTTCATGGGCAATGCCGGCTGCAAGCCTGCCTACTGTTGCCATTTTTTCAGCCCTTATCACCTCGTCCTGGGCCGCCTTCAGGTGTCTTATATTTGCTTCAAGGGCCTCTTTTCCTTCCTTGATTCTATTTGTCATCCTGTTAAATGATTCGGCAAGCAAACCGATCTCATTCAACCTCTTTACCTTTATGTGCTGATTCAGATCGCCATTTGCGACAGCATCTGTAACCGCAACCAGTTCATCAATAGGTCTGACAATGGTCCTGGAAAGAAGGATGGAGCCGAAAACAACCAGGATGACCGAGTTGAGGGCCACATAAAAAAATATCAACCTCTGGGACTTAGCAGCAGCCTCTTTTACATCCCTGGAGGATAGTATCACCTTAATACCTCCCATTACCTCATTCCCGAGGTACAAGGGGCCGACGATGCTTACCGTTTTACCCTGTACCATGGTAGTTACTCTCTTCTCCCTTATCCCCCCGAGAAGAGCCTCATCAGAATATATCTTCCCTATAGCGTCACGAGATGAATGAGCAATTACTCGCATACTACTATCCGCAAGCAGGATTGTATCCAGGTCGCCGTTCTCAAAAAAAATATCTATAAGCCTCTGAATTCTATCAATATTCTCAGGATTTTGGGACGTTTCAATGTACTTAATGCTGTTTTGAATGGAATTTAAGATAACCTTGGAGCTCTTGACCTTCTGGTCAAGGGCAGCCTGTTCCGAGACCTTTAGAACCACAAAGCCTATAAGGGCAGTGGCCACCATCATCAGTACGGCGATATTAAGAACGATCTCTGTCCTGAGGCCTATTATGAATTTGGGCATAATTTGTCATGAAGAAGAGGTAAAAAAAAAACAAAAAGGCATGTGACCCCTTGGCCTATTAACCTATTAGACTTTTAACCTGCTATACACACACCCGCAGTAGTCCTGCCTGTAAAGGCCATGCTCCCTACTCAGGACAATGCTCCTCTTAAAGCCTTCCTTCTTTTTGAAGTCGGCCTCAAGATAGCTTATTCCATACTCTTCGGCCAGCGAAAGTCCTATCTCGTTGATTTTATCGGCCCTCTTGTGAGGAGATATAGAGAGAACTGTCCCAAAATATTCAAAACCGTTCTCACTGGCGAACCTTGCGGATTCCCGGAGCCTTACCTTATAGCAGAGAAAACACCTCTCGCTCCCCTCCTTATCGGCCTCATGTCCTTTTGTCAGTTCAAACCACCTTTCTACGTCGTAAGGCCCCTCGACAAATGCTGCGGAACTTTTTTCAGCATACCCCTTCATCTCATCCCGTCTCATCTCATATTCTTCCCTTGGATGAATGTTCGGATCGTAAAAGTAAAGGGTCAGATCAAACACCTCTCTTAGCAACTCAAGTACATGGGTGGAACAGGGTGCGCAACAGGTATGCAGAAGCATCCTGGGTTTAAGGCCTGAGGTCTTTACAGTTTCAATGCGTGATTTCATTTAGTATTACTGGGCAGTTTTTCCAGGTACTCGAATATTCCGATCTTCTCGTACCACCCCTCGCCAAAATAGTTCAGTATATCAAGAAACTCATCAGGCTCCATATACCCTGGAACACCCTTTATAGGCTCTCCATTCGGCTTAAAGAAAAAGGTTGTGGGGGTTGCGGTTATGTCGAAACTATCGGAAAATTCTCTCTCAGAGGTCTTTTTACCCTTCATGTTAAACTCTTTATTACCCTCTATGTCTACGCTTACGGCCTTGAACAGCATGTTTATCCTCTCGACCACCTTCCTGTCCGTGTACGTCTCCCTCTTCATCTTCTTGCAGTAGCCGCACCACTCTGCGTAAAAGTCTATCAGGATAAGTTTCTTCTCTTTCTTCGCCTCTTTCATGGCTTGGTCAAGAGGAAGCCATTTGACCGCTGATTCCCCTGCCTGCAGACCCGCAGGGATAAGGAGAAAGAAGGCTATTAACAAAAATTTCTTCATATAAAACTCCATTTATTCCAACTTTATCCCCAAAATACCAGCAAAATACGGTTTTTTCAAGGTAAAACCTGTTTACAAAAAAGACAGTATGGATTAATATCAGCGGCATGAGGACCTTAAACCGCTACCTATTAAAGGAGATAACAGTCCCGTTTATTCTCTCCCTCATTATATTTACCTTTGTCCTTCTACTTGACAGGATGATGCAGTTGATAGAGCTTGTGGTTGGCAGAGGTGTGCATATATCGGACATAGGAATGCTCATAGTTTATATCATACCGTCGTTCCTGACCCTGACAATACCCATGTCTTTTCTGCTTGCGCTCCTCCTTGCCTTCGGCAGGCTTTCTTCGGATGGTGAGGTCATAGCGATGAAGGCCTCTGGAGTCAGCCTGTATCAGATGCTCATCCCTGTAACTGTTTTGTCCGTCCTTGCATATATAATGACCTTTTATCTATTCCTTTATGCCCTCCCGTGGGGGAACCAGTCTTTCAGGGTAAAGGTCTTTGATATAGCCAGCGCGAGGGCAAGCACAGCCATAAAAGAAGGGGTGTTTAACGATGACTTTGAGGGCATCGTCCTGTATGTTGAAAAGTTTGAGAATGCGGGCGAGAGGATGCAAGGTATTATGATATATGATCAGAGAGAAAAAGAGGAGTACACCATATTTGCCAGGGACGGGAGCATACTCTCGGACCCTGAAGCGATGACGGTTACCATGTACTTGAAGAGCGGGGAGATACACAAGGTCGGCAAGAGGCTTTCTTACGACAGGGTTGCCTTTTCAACATATGACATGCGTCTCAATTTTAAAGGCCCTGATTCAGGAAAAAAGGGAGAGGTGTCCAAAGGTGACAGGGAGATGACCCTTGCAGAGTTGAGGGAAAGGGTCGCCGAGCTGAAGGCGAGAGGAGAAAATTACGGGCCTTATGATGTCGAGATCTATAAGAAATTCGCAATTCCGTTTGCCTGCATAGTCTTTGGCCTTATAGGCGCCCCTCTCGGCATTCAGTCAAAGAGAAGCGGGAGGGCCTGGGGTTTTTCTCTTAGCCTTGCCATATTCCTGGTTTACTATATCTCTTTGACAGGAGGGGAAAGCCTGGGAGACAGGGGCGTAATCCCGCCGCTCCTTGCCACATGGGGAGCAAATATAATATTCTTTTTCCTTGGGGTATACCTTATATTAATGGTGGGAAAGGAGCGCCCCATTCCTTTGCTGGCATGGATGGACAGGGCCATGGACTTTATAGAACATCTGCCAAAGAGGCTGAAAAGCTGGAAGAAGGAGAGTTAGTTGCCCATATTGGCCCGATACATATCCATAGAGTTCTTAAAGATGCTGCTCCTCAGTCTTGGAGCCTTCTTAGTCATTTATCTCGTTGTGGACATCCTTCAGGGGATGGCTATGCTCATGGAACACAAGCCTGCCCTTACCCTTGTTGCAAAACTGTATGCATTGAAGATACCTAAGATAGTCTCTCAAGTGACCCCTGTGGCCGTGCTCCTTTCAACATTGATGACCCTCGGCGTCCTGTCAAAAAACAGCGAGATCACGGCTATGAAGAGCAGCGGGGTAAGTCTGTACCTGATAGTTGCTCCCATTCTGGTAATGGCCTTTATTATCAGCATCTTTTCGTTGAAAAGGTACTTATAAAAAAACAGGAGAAGAAGAGCTTCTTTAAACAGAACAAGATATGGTATAGGAGCGATAATGCCATATACAACATCCAACTTTTCGATCCCGATACAAACAAGCTTAAAGGGGTCACTGTCTATTATATAGGGGATGGATTCAGGCTTTCAAAGAGGATTGAGGCGAGAGAGGTCACTTGGGATGGTTCTGCCTGGCTGTTTTCAGGCGTCAGGGAAGACATTATCGGCGATGCAGCCATAACCACCAGGACCTATAAAGAGCTGCAGATAAAACTTCCTGAATCGCCTGAGGCTTTAACGGCAGGGGAGAGGGATTCGGAGGAGATGGGGTTCAGGGAACTGAGGGAGTATGTCGGGAGACTGAGGAACGAGGGTTATGATCCAATCAGGTTTGCAGTGGACATGCACTCAAAGCTCTCATATCCATTCACATCGCTTATTATGGCATTTTTGGGGATACCCTTTGCCTTAAAAGGCGGGAGGTCCAGCGGCATGGCCTTTGGAGTAGGTATAAGCGTGCTTGTTGGGTTTGGTTACTGGCTGATAATGTCTCTCGGCCTTTCCCTCGGCAGGGCAGAGGCGCTCCCGCCCCTTCTTTCGGCATGGGGGGCAAACATCGTCTTTGGCCTTGCGGGAATTTTAATGATGATGAAGATGGAAGGGGATTGAGAATTGAGCCTTTTGAAAACGATTAAAACCTATAAATACAGATAGGTCTCACTGGTAAGATGCTATGTGGTTGACTCAGGCATCTAAATTGCGTATAAGTTATTATAATAGAGGAGGCAAAATGATAAATATTAATAAGGTCCTGTTCCCAACCGATTTTTCAGAAAATTCCAATTATGCATTTGACTATGCCGTTGGCCTTGCACGGAAGCTAGGTGCACGTATTTATGTCCTTCATGTCATACATGAACTTATAGATACAACAGGCTTTTACATTCCCAACATCTCTCTCGATCAGCTTCAGAAAGACCTGGAAAAAGGCGCCGAAGAGATGATGGGAAAGTTTTGCGGAGAGATGATGGGGGATTTCAAGGACTACGAATTCATGAATGTCATAGGCCTTCCACATATTGAGATACTGAGTGTGGCTAAAGAAAAGGGAATAGACATGATTGTAATGGGAACTCATGGAAGGACTGGAATAGACAGGGTCCTCTTCGGGAGCACAGCAGAGAAGGTGCTTAAGAAGGCGCCATGCCCCGTACTTACAGTCCGACATCCTCAAAAATAACAGGTAAAGGTAAAGGTGGAGATGAAGAGAAGTTTCAAGCCTATAGATCTCAAGAATATAGAGACTTATTCTATTAAGAACAGGAAGAGCAAGGTAGACGTCAAAGACCTGGGAAGCCCTTACCAGAAGGGCTCTTCCTTTTCCGATTTTGTTAATACCCTCCCCAACATCCTGGCAGCCAAGGACATTAATGAAGTGGCTGAAAGTGTAGTCACGGCTTACAAGGCAAAAAAAGTTGTGGCAATAGGGATGGGGGCCCATGTAATAAAGGTAGGCCTTGGGCCGATTATTATAGAGATGATGGAGAGGGGGATAATAACATCTATCGCTATGAATGGGGCAGGGATAGTCCATGACTCCGAGCTTGCGATGATAGGACAGACATCTGAAGATGTGGCGGCGGAGCTTAAGGGTGGTGCCTTCGGCATGGCTGAGGAGACCGGAAGGGTACTGAACGAGGCCATAAAGGAAGGGGTGAAAAATGGGCATGGGATTGGCCATGCTGTTGGAGAGAGACTTATAAAGGAAAAATTCCCATATAACAACAAGAGTATCCTTGCGGCAGGGGCAAGACTCGACATCCCTGTTACTGTCCACGTGGCTGTGGGGACCGACATAATCCATATGAGTCCGCACTGCAGCGGCGCAGCCGTTGGAGAGGGAAGCCATACAGACTTCAAGATATTCTCATCCGTTGTCTCAAA
>JAENJC010000040.1 GCA_016844545.1 Deltaproteobacteria bacterium
ACTTATTCTTGTTTTTGTTTTCTCCTCATCCTTTCTCATGGCAGCCGAGACAGGGATGATGGCTGCCAGCCGCTTTAAACTTAGACATCTTGCCTCATCAGGGCTTAAGAGGGCTGTTCTGGCCATAAAAATCCTTGAACACCCCGAAAAGCTCCTGGGTACTATCCTTATAGGGAATAATCTTGTTCAGGCAGCGCTTTCTGCTCTTATAACAGCCATTTCTTTAGAATGGTTCGGGGAAAGGGGGATCCTCTATGCTACTTTCATTATAGCTGTTGTTACCCTGTTTTTCTGTGAACTGGTGCCAAAGAGCTATTCCTCCCGCCACCCTGAAAAGGTGACCCTATGGCTGGCATGGCCCACTTACTTCTGGCTGATCATGTTCACACCTGTTGTCAAAATCGTCACATTCTTTTCAAACGCCATACTCAGGCTCATGGGCGCCGGTGAGATGGCTTCAGCGCCTTCTCTTTCCGAGGACGAGCTGAAGACCATTATACGCATGGGTGAAGAAGAGGGAGTGGTGCCAAAGGAAAAGAGACGGATACTCCACAGGGTTCTGGAGATGAGCGATCTTTTTGTCAGAGAGGTCATGGTCCCAAGGGTAAAGATCAAGGCAATAGAGGTGGATACTCCACTTAAAGACGTGGTCGCTTTCTTTAAAGAAACCGGTTTTTCAAGAATGCCGGTGTATAAGGATACCCTGGACAATATAGTTGGGGTCGTACATGTAAAGGATGTGATGAACTACTGGGACTCGGAAAAGCCGTTTACTTTAACTCAAGTTATGAGAAAACCATTCTATATCCCTGATTCGGCAAAGGCAGAGAGACTTTTGGAGGAGTTCAGGAAGAACAGAAGCCATATAGCAATAATTGTGGATGAATATGGCGGGATAGAAGGACTTGCCACAATGGAGGATATTCTGGAAGAGATAGTCGGTGAGATCCAGGACGAACATGACGAGGAGGCCGATAAGGTGATAGAGCTGACTGACGGCTCTGCTCTGATAGACGGGAGCGCCACGATAAAGGAGGTCAATGAAAGGCTTAATCTTGAGCTGTCTGAGGATTTGGACACCACCATAGGCGGCTTTGTCATGACCATAGTGGGAAGGATACCGAATGAAAGAGAGGCGATAACACACAATGGTATTAAATTTACTGTCGAAAGAGTTGTAGGAAGGAGGGTAGCGAGGATAAGGCTCCATATGATAGAAACTGCCCAGGCCTCTCATACCAGATAACCTCCTGTCCCCTCACTTTCCCCTTTTCACTCCGCATGGCTTTATGCTAATATCCTGCCTATGAAAACTATAAAAATATACGATACAAGTCTTAGAGACGGCACCCAGGCTGAAGAGATATCCTTTTCCGTGGAAGACAAGATCCTTGTGGCCAGAAAGCTTGATGAGCTTGGGGTCCATTACATTGAGGGGGGGTGGCCCGGCTCTAATCCAAAGGATGTTCAGTTTTATAAGGAGATAAAGAAGGTTCGCCTTAAGAATTCCAGGGTGTCTGCCTTTGGAAGCACTGGAAGGCCCAAGGTCAAGCCATCGGAAGACCATAACCTCAAGGCTCTGGTGTCGTCAGGCGTCGGTGTTGCCTGTATATTCGGGAAGAGCTGGGACCTCCATGTAAAGGAGGCACTTAAGATACCTCTCAGGGAAAATCTGGATTTGATATATGACTCCGTGACCTTCTTGGAAAAGGAGCTTGACGAGGTTTTTTATGATGCGGAACACTTTTTTGATGGATATAAGGCGAATCCTGAGTATGCGATCAAAACCCTGAAGGCCGCTGCTGATGCAGGGGCTGACTGTCTGGTTCTTTGCGATACAAATGGCGGGACCCTTCCGCATGAAGTTGCTGAAGCTATTAAAATGGTTCAAAAGACAATAAAAACGCCTCTCGGCATCCATTGCCACAACGACTCGGATTTAGCTGTTGCAAATTCTCTCATAGCCGTTGAGTTGGGGATAGGGCAGGTTCAGGGGACAATAAACGGTTTTGGCGAGAGATGCGGGAATGCCAACCTCTGTTCCATAATCCCGAATCTGCAATTCAAGATGGGTTATAAGTGCCTCTCTGATTCTCAACTGGCAAGGCTTTCTGAGACGTCAAGGTTTGTAAGCGAGATAGCTAATCTTACCCACAATTCTCATCTCCCTTATGTCGGCGAGAGCGCGTTTGCGCACAAGGGAGGGATACACGTCAGCGCTGTGATGAAAAAGGCGGAAACTTACGAGCATATAAGGCCGGAGCTGGTCGGAAACCGCCAGAGGGTTCTCATATCTGATCTTTCAGGGAAGAGTAATATCCTTTTCAAGGCAAAGGAGTTTGGGATCGATATATACCAGTTTGAGGGGGCCGAGGCGTCCTTTGAACTGTTGATGAAGAGGGTTTTAGGAACTCATAAGAAGTACTTCAACCTTATTGGCTTCAGGGTCATTGACGAAAAACGCAAGGAGGATGAACCTCCCATAGCAGAGGCAACAATAATGGTTGAGGTAGGGGGCAAGGTGGAGCATACAGCCGCTGTTGGAGATGGCCCTATAAATGCTATTGACAATGCCTTAAGGAAGGCATTAGAGAAGTTCTATCCATCTCTTAAGGATGTCAAGCTCCTGGACTTCAAGGTCAGGGTCTTAACCGCAGGGGAGGGGACCGCTGCATCAGTTCGCGTACTTATTGAATCAGGCGACAAGACGGATAAGTGGGGGACAGTAGGGGTATCCGAAAATGTCATAGAGGCGAGCTGGCAGGCCCTTGTGGACAGCATAGATTATAAGCTTTATAAGGATGAAAAAGGCCCTAAGGCGTGAGGAGTAAGGAGTGAGGCGCAAAAATGAAAACCTTCTCCAGAGGTCAGCAGGTAATTGTCCTTCTCATAATATTTGGGATGACCCTTATCTATTTTAACTCAATAAATCAGCCGCAATCTCCACATCCTACCCTGCCATATAACCGATTATCCGAACCGGCCACTGACCACCGGCCACTGACCACTGCAAACCTCTCCGGGGCCAAACTCCTGACCCTTAATAAAAAAATCAACATTAACACGGCATTAGCCTCGGATCTGGAGGCAATACGGGGCATAGGGCCCAAGACAGCAGAAAAGATTGTTGAATACAGGCAGAACCACGGCAGGTTCAAAAGGGTCGAGGATATCATGAAGGTGAATGGGATAAAGGAAAAGGGGTTAGAGAAGATTAAGATATCTCTGACGGTGGAATGAGTGAGCAGCTCACTCCCTTTCCTCTATTCCGTAACTCTTTATCTTCCTGTGCAGGTGGCTTCTCTCAATACCCATCGTCTCAGCGGTCCTTGATATATTCCAGCCGTTTTCTTCCAGCTTCCTGATAATGAACTCTTTCTCAAAGAGGTGCCTGGCCTCCTTGAAATCCTGTGTTGAGAAGGCATCATCTACTAAGCCTTCTGCCGGGCCTGTCAGATATGGGGGGAGGTTATGAGGCTCTATAAGGTGCGAAGGAGATATGGTCACAAGCCTCTCAATGAGGTTTCTGAGTTCCCTTACATTCCCAGGCCAGTCATACCTTTTAAGCAGTGACATGGCCTCTGGAGAAACCTTTTTTGAAGGCCTTCCGCCCTCTCTTGAAAACTCGTTAATGAAGTGTTCCGCTAATAACTGGATGTCACCAGCCCTTTCCCTTAGGGGAGGAATATGGAGTGCAATGGCTTTGAGATTGGAAAGGAGCTTCTGCCGGAATCTCCCTGCCGCCACCTCCTCTTCCAGATTCTTGTTTGTGGCAGCAATGACCCTGACATCCACCTTTATCCCCTTTGTCCCCCCGACCCTTTCAAATACCATCTCCTGAATTATCCGCAACACCTTGGCCTGGGTACTAAGCGAGATGTCGCCTATTCCATTAAGGAACAGGGTCCCTTCATGGGCCATGTCAAAACGCCCCTTCTTTCGGGATGTGGCGCCTGTAAACGCACCCTTTTCGTAACCGAAGAGCTCGCACTCCATCAACTCCTCCGGGATTGCAGCACAGTTGACGGTAACAAAAGGTTTATTCATCCTTAGACTCTGGTCGTGGATGTTCCAGGCCACGACCTCCTTACCTGTACCGTTTTCACCTGTGAGCAATACAGGGGCCTTTGATTGGGCCGCTGATTCTATATCTTCCTTGAGTTTACTGATTGCCTCACTTTTGCCTATGATCAGATGCCTCTCGTCCCCCTTCAGTATCAGATTTTCCTGCATGAGTCTCGAGGTCTCCAAGGCGCGCCCTATGGCGAGGATAACCTTCTCTATTGACAGCGGCTTTTCTATGAAGTCGTAAGCCCCCAGTTTCGTGGCCTTAACTGCGGCTTCAATTGTTCCGTGACCTGACATGATAACAATCGGGAGCTTTGGGTAGAGGCGTTTCAGACGGTTAAGGGTTTCAATCCCGTCTATCCCAGGCATCCAGATATCGAGGAGTATCAGGTCAGGGAGTTCCTCTGATGTCCTTGTGATACCGCTCTCTCCATCCTCTGCGGTAATGACGTCGAACCCCTCGTCCTCCAGAGCGCCTTTAAGGGAGGCCCTGATGCTCTCTTCGTCGTCTATAATAAGTATGGTTCTTGCCACAATAACCTCCGTCTCTTGATCTTTTGTAGAGACGCCCCGCCGTGGCGTCTCTACGGATTATGCCTTTACAGGCAGTTCAATAACAAACCTCGTTCCCTTAGGTTCGTTATCCAAGACCCTTATGTATCCGTTATGGTCTGATACAATTGTATTTACAATAGCAAGTCCAAGCCCTGTCCCGCCTTTTTTAGTTGAGAAGTAAGGTTCAAACAGCCTTCCCTTGTCCTCCGCTCTTATCCCGCAACCGTTGTCAGCCACCTCTATCCTTGCCAGTTTGTAACTCCTGTCGTAAGAGGTCTTGATCCGTATCTCTCCAGCCCCTCCAACTGCTGCAACTGCATTGTCAATAAGGTTTATCAGCGCCCTCTTGATCTGGTCCCTGTCAATATTAAGCAAAGGCATGGTTTCATCTCGTTCCAGCCGGAAGGTTATCCCCTTATGCGACTCTTTGAACAAAAAAACAGCCTCTCTCGTTGTCTCATTTATGTCGCTGGGTGAGAGGGTCGCCGCAGGCATCCTGGCAAAGTTTGAAAACTCATTGACCAGCACCTTCAGCTCCTCCACCTGTTTAACTATCGTCTTTGTGCACTCCTGGAACACTTCACCTCCATCTCCAATCTTGTCGCCAAAGCGTTTTTGAAGCCTTTCCGCCGAGAGCTGGATCGGTGTAAGGGGGTTTTTTATCTCATGGGCTATCCTCCTTGCAACCTCCCTCCATGCCGCCATCCTCTGGGCCTTCATCAAGCTCGTGAGGTCGTCGAATACTATCACCATCCCAAGGTAATGCCCTTCGTCGTCCTTAAGGGTGGTAAGGCTGATCATGATAGTCAAGGTTTTCCCACTCATCTTCAGTTGAATCTCTTTCTGAAGGGTGTCATCGTGTGAGTCGTTAAGTTCCCTTATAAGACCCCTTATCAGTTCTAAATGTTCATGGGAAAGGAGTTCCTTATAGTTATTCCCGATAAAACCGGAAGGGTCTATCTCCAATAGTTTTGCAGCGGAGCTGTTGATGGTAGTAATCCGACCAGCCTTATCCAGTGAGACAACCCCGGCTGCTACGCTTCCCAGTATTATCTCGATGTACCGTCTCCTCTTTTCGAGGTCCTTATTGGCCTCCTCAATCTGAGACTTTCCAGCCTTGAGGTCAGCCGTCATGCTGTTGAAGGAATCTACCAGTATTCCAAGCTCCGTGTCTGCCGTGGGGTTAATAAGCACATCCAGATTGCCTTCAGCCACCTTGCGAGTCCCTTCCGCAAGTTCCTGGATCGGCACTGTTATCCCTTTTGCAAGATTAAAGCTGAACCAGGTGGCGGAGAATATAATGAGGAGGGCAACCATCGCAAAAAGCAAGAAGTAAGTGAGTTTTATCGGTGTCCTGAATATCTGATACTGTTTGAATTCCTCAAAAGAGGTGGATATCTCTCTCATCTTATTGACGAGTCCCTTGGGTATGTAATGGTCTACTACCACAACACCTGAGATTCTGGAATCCGGCCCATAGATCGGAGAAAAACCGCGGACCACCTCCCCCTTTGAAAGGGTCTCAATAAAGTAATAATCTCCCTTGAACGCCTTCTGTACAGCATCTTTACCCGGTCTTACGAGGTTCCCTTCGGGGATATCTTTGGAGATGGAGGAAGCGATCTCTTTCCCTGAAGGAGAAAAGTACCATAGGGCGCCAAGCTTGTACTCGCGCTGTTTTTGAGCCGTGACGTTCTTTGTGTTGACTGGGAGTCCGCCTTTGGCAATGGTATTTGCAAAGTAAAGCACATTTTCAGACGACGACTGATAATAACTCTGAGCCACATTAAGGGACTCCTCCAGCGTTTTCTCTATCTGCAGACTGAACCATTTGTTCATTGTGGATGAAACGCTTCCCCATGCAAGTATGAAAAGTATGACAGTAGGGACGAAAGAGAAGGCTACGAAGGCTGTAACAAGCTTTATCTTCAGCCTTGTGCCGAGGACACCCTCCCTCTTTTCAAGTGCGAGCTTCGCCACATTCCGTAAAACCAGGAATATAAGTAGCAGGAGGAATAGAATATTCAGGTTAAGAAATGCTATAAGCAGGGTGGAGGAAACGGAAAACTTCCAGTTTGTCTTCAGGAAGAAGTAGTACACTTCTATTCCCATGAAGAGGAGGAAGGTCAGGGAGAGGAAAATGGCAACCTTTCTTTGTCTACGATCTGACTTTGATTTTAAGACGCTATCGTTCATCAGTATGTAAACTCCACAGTCTCCCAGTCAGTCTCAAAGTCCCAGTAAGAGACAAAGAAAAATAGATAGTTCAGGGGAGGCGGTAGTTTGATTGTATCCAGCTCTGCCTTTACCTGTAAAGAATAAGGCTTGTCCTTCTCCAGCCGGTCGAGAGTAGTTAGAGAAAAGGAGTCAACTCCGGCCATGACCTCCTTCGCTGCCTTGAAGTCCTGTAGAACGACAGGCACCTTCTTCTCGCTCATGGAAACGGTATAATCTTTTCTCAGGGTGTCATATTTTATGGTATGAGATATCGTTTTTGAGGCTATCTTGGAACCGAGCGAATCTCCCGACTTATTATAGAGCATGATCCTGTATATGAAGGTGGTAGGGATCCCGCTCTGGACTGCTTCTTCTATCTTTGGAGTGAAGCAGCCGTCTACATGGAAGTATACGAGGAGCTCTTTTTTGTTGTTGGTGATAAGGGTGTTCTTTATCCTGGCCTGTTCCGAGCGGGCAGAAACAGGTAAAATGATCAGAGATACCGCTACAATGATTAGTGCTGTCAGCCTTTGCATAGCAGCAATTAGAATAGCCAATTTCGTGAGGGAAGGCAAGGAGAATCAGGGGGATAAAAAGGCCCAACTCTATTGACAATCCTGCCCAGTTCTAATATCTTGGAGCCGATGGAGAGGTTCAGCTTAAGCAGGATATTCTTTCACAGGTTTGTCAGGAACAGGCTTGCCCTGTCAGGGAGCGTTGTTGTCCTTATGCTGTTAGTGGTATCAATGGCAGCACCGATTCTAGCCCCATACGATCCTTCAGATATAGATGTAAAGCAGATACTTATGGAGCCAACCCGTTCCCATTTACTGGGCACAGACCAGCTCGGAAGGGACGTCCTCTCAAGGATGATATGGGGCTCAAGGATATCGCTTAAGGTCGGGTTTGTCGCAGTAGGGATAGCAACAGTCATTGGGATACTCTTCGGCGCTGTTTCCGGTTATTACGGCGGATGGATCGATGGGATAATGATGAGGTTCGTGGACATAATGCTCTGTTTCCCGGCCTTCTTCCTTATCCTTGCAGTCATTGCATTTCTCGAACCATCAATATGGAACATCATGGTTGTCATAGGGATAACGGGCTGGATGGGGATTGCAAGGCTCGTGCGAGCGGAGTTCCTGAGCCTGAGAGAGAGGGAGTTCGTCATCTCTGCCAGGGCATTGGGTGCATCGGATGCCAGGATAATATTCCGGCATATACTTCCTAATTCTATGGCCCCGATCCTTGTATCGGCAACTCTTGGGGTCGCAGGGGCGATACTCACAGAGTCTGCTCTGAGCTTCCTTGGAATCGGCGTCCAGCCCCCCACCCCAAGCTGGGGAAACATCCTTACAGCAGGCAAGGACAACATAGAGATAGCATGGTGGCTCTCATTATATCCGGGACTAGCGATACTTATAACGGTTCTTGGATACAACCTCTTGGGCGAAGGTATCAGGGATTCGTTAGACCCGAGACTGAAGATATAAAATATGGCGACCCACATAATCATAGACGGATACAACCTTATCAGGCAGTCTTCGACCCTCGCAGGGATAGATGCCAAAAATATGCAAAAAGGGCGTGAGACCCTTATAAACCGTCTTGCATCATATAAGGGGGTCAAGGGGTACGCAATTACGGTGGTCTTTGACGGCTGGAAGTCTGATAACGTCTCAGAGGGAAGGGAAAAGGTAAAGGGGATCAATGTTGTTTACTCAAAGTCCGGCGAGACAGCAGACGAGGTCATAAAGAGGATGGCATCAAATCTCAGGGAAGGTGGTATAGTCATAACTGCTGACAATGATATAGCTGGGTTCGCAAGGAGGCAGGGGGCAGCGATAATAGAGCCGCAGGTGTTTGAGGAGAGGATGCAGATGGCGGCAATCTCAGAAATGAAAGGCGGGGAAGAGGATTACGAGTATCCGGTGAAGGGGAAGAAAGGGCCGTCAAAAAGGGTTCCGAAGGCGGACAGGAAGTCAATGCAGAAGCTGAAGAAACTCTAGAGGCACTCGGCAGTCGAAGCAACCTAAAAAAGGAAAATAACATGGCAAAGAAAAGCACGGATATAAAGACCCGGCAGGCAAAGCCAAAGAAAAAACCCATGCCTGGCGGCAAAGAGAGGTTGGCAAAACCTCTCGTTCCGGTGAAAATAGAAAAGGAGGTCACCGGCTTCCCCATCATAGGGATGGGAGCTTCAGCCGGAGGACTTGAGGCCTTTGAGCAATTTTTTCGAGCTATGCCGCCTGATAGCGGGATGGCCTTTGTATTGGTGTCCCACCTCGATCCGAGTCATGTGAGCCTCTTGACCGAGATCCTTCAGCGGAGCACCGCTATGCCGGTTGTCGAGGCGAAGGACCAGATGGTGGTGGAACCTGACACGGTATATGTCATTCAGCCGAATAGGGAAATGGTTATATTTCGAGGCGTCCTCCATCTCAGTCTGCCGGAGGCCTCTCGCGGGCTTAGGATGCCGATAGATATATTTCTGCGTTCACTGGCAGACGAACAGGGTGAGCGGGCGATAGGCGTTATCCTCTCGGGCACCGGAACGGACGGCACCCTGGGGCTGAGGGCCATTCATGGAGCAGGGGGAGTCTCCTTTGTGCAGGACCCTGCCAGCGCAAAATATGACGGCATGCCAGCCAACGCCATCAAATGCGGCCTCGCCATGTATGTGCTGCCTGCCGACAAGATGCCGGAACAGCTCCTGACCTATGTGAAGACCCTCTTCAGCCACAAGATAAAACCTGTGACCCCTGCACCTGCCGTAAAAAGCGCCCAGAACAAGATATTGCTTATCCTCCGATCCAGCACAGGCCATGATTTTTCATTGTATAAGCAGAGCACTATAGGACGCAGGATAGATCGGAGGATGACCGTCCACGGCATATATGACCTTAATGCCTATGCCCGTTATCTACAGGAGAACCCCCAGGAGGGGCAACTCCTTTTCAAGGAACTGCTCATCAACGTGACAAGTTTCTTCAGAGACCCGGAGGCATTTGAAGCGCTGAAGAAAGATATCCTGCAGAAAATCCTTGCCCACAAACCGGAGAATTATGTATTCAGGGTCTGGGTGGCAGGTTGCGCCACAGGGGAAGAGGCTTACTCAATTGCCATCCTCTTAAAGGAATTCATGGATGAGGCCAAAAGCGAGTTTAAAGTCCAGATATACAGCACTGACATTGATGACGACGCTATAGCAGCCGCCCGCTCCGGCTTCTATACACCCAATATCGCAATTGATGTCTCCCCGGAGAGGCTGCGCCGCTTCTTCGTCAAAGAGGAGACAGGATATCAGGTCAAGAAGGATATCCGTGAAATGATTATATTTGCAATTCAGAATGCGATCAAGGACCCGCCATTTACCAAGCTGGACCTCGTCAGCTGCCGGAACCTCCTCATCTATCTCGAGACTGAACTACAGAATCGCCTGATTAATGCGTTTCATTATGCATTGAAGCCGGGCGGGGTCCTGTTCCTCAGCTCCTCGGAGAGCATCGGAAATCTGACCGACCTTTTCAGACCGGTCAACAAAAAGTGGAAGTTTTACCAGGTCAAGCCCTCTTGTGCCCTGACGCATCCGTTTTCGAAGGGCGGCATTCCCTTGGCAGGAGACCAAACCAGGAAGAGTTTGGGCGTACCTGAAGAGAAGGCAAAGGAGGCCAACTTTGCAGAACTCACCAAAATGGCCCTGCTCCAGTCCTATGCGCCTCCATCTGTGGTCACTGATGAGAAAGGGAACGCTCTCTATGTTCATGGAGATACCGGGAAATACCTGCGACCTGCGCCTGGCCATGCGACCCTGAACATCCTCGCAATGGCGCGCGAGGGTTTGCAGATGGAACTGCGCACTGCCCTTCACACTGCTGCCGCGAAAAAGAAGGAGGTGGTCTGCAAAAAGCTGTCAGTCAGGACGGATGGCGGCATGCGGGAACTGAACCTTATTGTAAGACCGCTCACAGACACGGACATGATACAGGGACTGCTGATAGTGAGCTTCCTGGATATAGAGACTCCGCCACAGGGAAGAAGAGACAGAAGTAAAAAGACTGCCGGGCCAGGAGAGGCGAAGCGAGTGAAGGAGGTTGAACAGGAGCTCCTGTTGAACAGGAGCTACTAGATGCGAAAGAGAACCTTCAGGCAACCATAGAGGAGTCTCAGGCATCCAATGAAGAGCTGAAATCCGCCAACGAGGAGCTTCAATCTACCAACGAAGAGCTTCAGTCCACCAACGAGGAGCTTGAGACCTCGAAGGAGGAGATACAGTCGGTGAATGAAGAGCTTTTGACTGTCAATTCGGAATTGCAGGCCAAGATCGAGCAGCTTGCCGGATTGCAGAACGACATGAAGAACCTCTTGGACAACACTAATATAGGGACTATATTTGTAGATGAAAATCTGGCCATCAGGCGATTCTCCCGCGAGGCCGTAAAGGTTTATCGCCTTCTTACCTCAGATACGGGCCGCCCATTAAGCGATATCAAGTCTAATATTGATGGGATTGACCTTGTTGAAGAGGCGCAGGCCGTACTCGCTTCCCTCGTTCCCAGAGAAAAGGAGGTACGGACGACAGCGAATGATTACTACCTTGTCAGAGTCATGCCCTATCGCACCCTTGACAACGTCATCGCAGGGGTGGTGCTGACCTTTACAGAGATCACCCGTCTCAAAAAGGTTGAGGATGAAATTCGAGTTGCTAAAGCCTATGCCGAAAATATCGTTGATACGGTCCGAGAGCCGTTGATCGTCCTGGATAGCGAGTTAAAGGTCCTCTCAGCCAGTAGAGTTTTTTACCAGACATTTAAGCTCTTGCCGGGTGATGCTATCGGTCGCTATTTATACGACCTTGGCAACCGCCAGTGGGATATCCCCAAGTTACGGGAATTGCTGGGAACTATTTTGCCGAAGGAGACGAGTTTTGACAATTTAGAGATAGAGCACGATTTTCAAGGGGTAGGGAGAAGGAAGTTGCTGATGAATGCACGATGCATGATAGAAAAGACGGGGCATCCGCAGTTAATCCTCCTTGCAATGGAAGATATTACTGACCGCACTACGAAGACTCAGAGAGCTTAGGAGAAAAAGAGATGAAAGATCAGAAGAAGCCTGAGGAAAATAGAAAGAGCAAATTATATCTGAGGGATGAAGCGGAAGAGAAACTGGCAGAAATCATAGGTGCTGTTTCGGAGACGCCTGCGGTAACCTATGCAAAGCTTGTCCACGAACTCCAGGTACATCAGTTTGAGCTTGAAGTTCAGAACGAGGAGCTTAAAAGGGCGGAACTCTCGCTGGAGGAGTCCAGGGACAAATATCTTGACCTCTATGATTTTGCCCCGGTCGGCTACTTTACGATAAACCATGCGGGTCGGATCTCCGAGGTGAACCTTACAGGGGCGAAGCTGCTGGGGGGTGAGCGTAAGCAGCTTATTGACAAGGGGTTTGCGCATTTTGTTGCACCTGATAACCTTTCCCTGTGGGAGCAGCATCAGATGAGCGTGTTGAAGTCGGAGGGAAAGCAGGGGTGCGAGCTGACGCTCAGACGAGAAGATTACCGAACATTTTATGCCAGACTGGAAAGCATCAGGCTGGAAGACAGCAGCGGGACGCCTTTGATACGGACGGTTGTGAGCGATATCACTGAACTCAAGAAGGCGGAGGATGCGCTGCGAAACGCGCAGAGACTTGAATCTCTCAATGTATTGGCAGGAGGCATAGCTCACGACTTCAACAACCTCCTGAACGGCATCTACGGCTACATATTCCTGGCAAAAGAAGAGTCAAAAGCAGTCCCAGCCGCCGGCTTTCTTGAGAAGGCCCTGAACACCTTGAATAGGGCAAGAGGGCTTACTAATCAGCTTATTACCTTTGCAAAAGGTGGCGATCCGCTTCCTAAAACAGGGGCCCTATTTCCGTTTATAAAGGATACAGCCCTATTTTCGCTGAGCGGCTCCGCAGTCTCTTGCCGGTTTAATATTCCCGATAACCTATGGCTCTGCAATTTTGACGAGGGGCAGATATCCCAGGTAATATCCAATCTGGTCATAAATGCCAAGGAGGCCATGCCTATGGGCGGCTCCATAGAAATCTCTGCGCGGAACGCCATAATCGGAGCTGGTGAACATGCAGCTCTCCCGCAAGGGAATTATGTCAAGGTATCCATAAAGGATTCAGGAGTCGGGATGCCCGAAAAGACTCTTTCACGTATATTTGACCCGTTCTTCTCGACTAAGGAAAAAGGGAGTGGTCTTGGCCTCGCCCTTTCCTATTCGATCGTAAAACGACATGGCGGATTTCTGGGTGTTGAATCGGAACCCGGCAAGGGGAGCACATTTCATATCTACTTGCCTGCCTCAAAAAACGTCAACGCTGCTGCAGCGCCGCTATCGGGATCCACTCACAAGGGGGCTGGAAGAATACTTCTTATGGATGATGAGGATTTCATAAGGGAATCCCTGGGTCACATTCTTGAATCTATGGGATATTCGGTGATGGGCACTAAAGATGGTCAAGAGGCATTGAATATTCTGGCAGAAGAGGAAGAATCGGGTCGTTCATTCGTTGCCGTAATCCTCGACCTTACTGTGAAGGGAGGGATGGGGGGGAGAGAGGCCATTGCTGAGATCCGCAAACTGAATCCCGGCATCCCGGTGTTTGTGTCCAGCGGCTATTCCGAAGATCCTGTAATATCAAGGCCAAACGAGTATGGTTTCACAGACAGCATCTGTAAGCCCTTCAATAAATCTGAACTGGCTGAGATGCTGAATCGTAATATGGTTTAATACCAAGTTGCTTTCAAATATCTACTATTCAGGCTTCTGAAAGCTTACTTGGTATTATACCTGAGCATTCAAATGTTCTTATTTGAATGCGAATTGGTATAAATTTTTTTCTCCGTCCCGTTCATCAACCTCTTAATATTTTCAAGATGTCTGAAGATGACCAGGATGGATATAAGGCTTGCCAGAAGTAGGAATGGGAATGGCCTCATGGTATAGAAAACAGCTATAGGGATGACAGCGGCAGCAGCAACAGAAGCGGCGGATACATAACGTGATACGGCAAATACAATAATAAAGACAAGAAGGCCTATCCCTGTAGCCAGTGGAGAGGTCACAAGCAGGACGCCAAGGGCGGTTGCAACTCCCTTTCCTCCCTTGAATTCCAGGAATATCGAATATACATGCCCCAGGAAGGCCGACAGCCCCACAACGGCTGTCCAGTAATCGGAATCAAGAAGGAAGATGGCCAGGACGGTTGGAACAACGCCCTTTATAACGTCCCCCAAAAGGGTAATGGCCCCGAACTTCTTGCCCATGGCCCTCGTTACGTTGGTAGCTCCTATGTTACCGCTACCGACATTTCTGAGATCAACATTCCCGAAGTATTTTGCTAATATGACGCCCGTTGGGATAGAACCGATAAAATATGAGATTATGGAAAGGAATATGGTTGGAAGTAGGATAAAAAACCTCCGATTGCAAATTGAAAAATGCACAATTAGATAAAGTCATTTTAATTTTGCAATTTCAATTTGCAATTTTAAGGTATTTGGTCGGGGCGAGAGGATTTGAACCTCCGACTCCCTGCTCCCGAAGCAGGTACGCTACCAGGCTGCGCCACGCCCCGATCTTAAGAAATTCTAAAGTTAAAACCGGTGAAAGTCAAGGGAAAATAGCCTCTGGTCATGCTATTGGGAAAGGTGTTACGCAGCCAGTCTTTTCATCTCCTCTATAGTCTTCTTGTAATCATTACTCCCGAAGACCGCAGAGCCAGCGACAAACGAATCGGCTCCGGCCCTGGAGATGTCGTAAATATTATCAAGGGTCACACCACCATCAACCTCAAGCTCGACCTTTAACCCTCTATCATTAATAATCCGCCGCATTTCCGCGATCTTTGGAAGCATGGTCTTAATAAATTTCTGGCCCCCGAATCCGGGGTTGACGGTCATCAGGAGCACCATGTCCACATCCTCAAGGATATGTTCTATAAGTGAAAGCGGAGTTGAGGGGTTCAGCGACACTCCTGCCCTGATCCCCTGCTCCTTTATGTACCCTATGGTTCTGTGAAGGTGCACGCAAGCCTCCGCATGGACGGTTATTATGTCGCTCCCTGCCTTTGCAAAGTCAGCTATATATCTGTCTGGCTCGGATATCATAAGATGGATATCCAGGGGCAGTTTCGTCACCTTCCTGATGGCAGTAACAACTGGTGAGCCTATGGTGATATTCGGGACAAAGTGGCCATCCATCACATCCACATGGATATAGTCGGCTCCGGCCTCTTCTACCGCTCTTATCTCTTCACCAAGCCGTGAGAAATCAGCGGAAAGTATTGATGGCGCTATCTTCTTTTTCATCTATCACCTCTATGCAAGTTTTATCGCAGCGCTCTCTGCTCAGCAAATTCTCTTATCAAGTTCAAAACAGAACTTATATCATCACTTTTGGGCAACGTGTCAGCAATCCGGTTTATATAATCTCGCTCAGCAACCAATCTGAATGAAATTGGAAAATTGAGGTCATACACCCATGAAAGCTGAAGCAGCTTGAAATCGCTTAAGGTCTTCAGCTTAGATAGATTTACCATCTCCCCTTTTCTTAGAGAGTCCAGGACTTCAGTCGAACACTCAGGGATATCCGGGAAACCAAGGGAAACGGCAGATGCCCTCTCCTCTATCGGCAGTGTATAGTAT
>JAENJC010000177.1 GCA_016844545.1 Deltaproteobacteria bacterium
AAGACCTGCTGCAAAGACTCGGAAGTAAAAAGGTTTTACCGGAAAAAAGTTGCTGAACATATTGCGCCATATTTTTATAAGAATGACCTGGAGAGGACGTATGTTCAAAGGCTGTTTGATATACTTCGTGGTTCCGATGAGCAATCAATCCTTGCCGTCATGGCAAGCATAGATATGGGTCACAGGTTGCGAAGGGAAAGGCAGAAAGTAAAAGGCATTTACATTAAACAGGTCAAGGGGGTCAAGCAGCCTGCTGCATTGAAAAATCCATAACAAGATCAAGCCGCCGAATACACAATCTTCCTTGTCCTTCTGATCTTACCCAAAAAAGAAGTCCTTTCAGCCCCTTCAAATTCTTCCGGCGAAACGTTTATTCGCTGTTTTGTTTCTGATAATGCTTTGAAAGTTAAAACGGATGTGATAGGATTTTATATAAATGATGACCGGAAGCACGATGTCCAGCAGAACGAGGTAAAGGAAGTCCTCGACAACGAGCCTCATTTCAGGTTTGTTGAAAAGGGGCACAGGCCGGAAGAAAACGTCTATGCTGCATTGGGGCAGACGGAAGGCGGACGCTACCTGATAGTCTTTTTCGTGTACAAAAGGGACAAAAGCGCACTGATCCTATCAGCAAGGGAGATGACGCAGGGGGAAAGGAGAAAGTATGAACAGAGGTAAAAGCTCAATATCCAAGGCTGGGACTTACGAAGAGATGGGCAAATTCTGGGATGCGTACGATTTGTCAGACACCTGGGATAAGACCGAAGAGGTAAAGTTTGACGTGGATATTAAGTCGGAAAGGACTTACTACGCTGTAGACAATATCCTGTCAGAACGCCTCCATTCTATTGCAAAGGAAAGAGGTGTCTCGGCTGACACCCTTGTAAACCTTTGGATTCAGGAGAAGCTTCAGGAGAAAAAGCTCGGGCCTAAGCATAGCTCCAGTGCGGCAAAACACTAAAGACATCCAAAGATCGCTCATCCCCCTTTTGAAGGCATATAAATCAATCGTTAGCAAGCGGTTGAGACAGAGTATCCTGTCGCACCTGAAGATCATCGCAAAGATGGAGAAAGCGTCAAAATGACTTCACTATATACACAAGCCTCCCTGTCCTTCTGATCTCACCCAAATAAGAAGTCCTTTCAGCCCTTTCAAACTCCTCCGGCGAAACGTCTATAGAACGCGATTAGTATGAGGCTTCCCATGTCTGAAGCTTTCTGGAATCCAGTTGCTTATCGCCCACATCCATGCTATAAATTTATCAATACATTACGATTTTGCATAAATTAAAAGCTTTTTCAAAGGAGGTTTGTTATGGCGGAGTTCTTTAGAAAGTCTGTTGGCTGGGATCGGGCTCTTCACACAGGGAAGCAAGGAGATGAAGAAGCTGGTGGACGACCTGATAAAAAGGGGTGAGATAAGCTCCAGGGAGGGTGAGAAGCTACTCAAAGACCTCCTCAAGAAGGGTGAAGAAGCACGGAAGGAGTTTTCTGAAAAACTGCATAGGGGGGCTGAAAATGTCCTCGGCAGTGCGGACATTGCGACAAAAGAAGATATTGAAAAACTGACCAAGAGGGTTGCCGCCCTCGAAAAAAAGCTCAAGACTACGTCAAAGTCAAAGTGATACGAGTTTTTAGAGGAAACGATCGAATAGAAGGCCTGAAATCTCCTGTATTAGCCATAGGCAATTTTGACGGTATACATCTGGGACATCAGGCGTTATTGAAAAAGACAACGGAGCTGTCCCTTGCAACTGGCGGGGACTCTGCGGCCTTCACGTTTGATCCTCATCCGGTAAAGGTTCTGGCGCCGGAAAAATACCTTCCACTGATAACACCCACGGAAAAGAAGATTAAGATAATGGAGGAGCTGGGGATCTCTGCTGTTATATGCGCGGAGTTCGATCTGGACTTCGCTAACCTGCATCCTCGCTCTTTCATTAAAATTATCCTGGCTGACACGATAGGAGCAAGAGATGTAGTTGTGGGATTCAATTATGCCTTTGGTAAAGGAAAGCAAGGTGGCATAGAATTTCTGAGAAGCATGGGAGAGGAGTATGGTTTCAGACTCCATGTGGTCGATCCTGTAAAGATAGGCGGGGTAGTGGTCTCCAGCAGCAAGGTAAGGGAGGCGATATGGGCCGGGAATGTAAAACTGGCTTCTACTCTCCTTGGCAGGCCATACGACATGGAAGGGGTGGTAGTCCCTGGTAAAAAGAGGGGAAAGATATTGGGGTTTCCAACAGCAAATATAGAAACAAATGGAGAGCTCTTCCCGAAGTCAGGGGTTTATGCGGCGATTCTGGTTTTGAAGGGCGAGAGATACAATGCAGTGGCCAATGTAGGAAAACATCCGACCTTTCCAGATGACCCTTTTACTGTTGAGGCCCATATATTTGACTTTAATTCTGATATATACGGAGAAAAGGTTGATCTCCTTTTTATCGAAAAGATCAGGGATAATGTCGCCTTTCCAACACCTGAGGCCCTTGTGGTGCAGATAAGCCAAGATGTCCTGAAGGCAAAGGAGATATTGGGGTGAACTGGAAGTTCTGGGTCGGCATAGGTGTAAGCTTAATCCTGGTATTCTTCCTATTCCGGGGAGTTGATTACCACAAACTGTGGGAGGCGTCATCCCATGCCAATATATACCTCTGGATCCCGGCCTGTCTTGCCCAGTATTTACTGATGCTGATCAGGGCCCTCAGGTGGCAGCACCTTATCAGGCCGCTGAAGGAGATAGGGATATGGAACCTATTTTCCGCAACAACCATAGGCTTTATGAGCAACAACCTGCTCCCCGCAAGGATGGGGGAGTTTGTCAGGGCTTATGTCATTGGGAACAGGGAGGATATCAGCATAACGTCTTCCTTTGCAACTATTGTTGTTGAGAGGATCTTCGATATAATTGCCGTACTGCTGCTCACAATGGTCGTATTCCTGTTCCTGGAACTTCCCAGCGGGGTGTCGGAGATAAAGGAGACAGTCAGAGGCGGAGCCTATGGACTTCTTGTTGTTATTATCATAGCCCTCTTTTTTCTGGTAATGCTTGTGATGTATAGGGAGACGAGTCTGTCGATCGTCAGAAGGGTCATCAAGCCTTTCCCTGAGAGGGTACAGGAACAGCTGATACTTTTCCTGAATTCCCTTGCCTCCGGACTGGAGGTAGTGAAAGGTGGACGTTCCTTATTTATGGTATCTCTATATTCGGTCCTTAACTGGTTTATATCTGCTCTGGCTATCTATATCATTATCGTTTCCTTCGGGTTCCTCCTGCCTTTCTCCTCCGCCCTCCTTATACTTGTAATGCTTGCCTTTGCCATTTCTGTCCCGTCTTCTCCAGGTTTCGTCGGGCCGTTTCATTATGCAGTATATTTAGGCCTCAGTTTTTACGGCATAGGGAAGGAAGAGGCCATTGGAATTGCAATAGTCATGCATCTGGCGCAGTTTGTTCCGCTGGTCGTTCTGGGATTGTTCCTCTTATGGAGGGAAAAGCTTTCATTCGGGAAGATCAAAGGCGCTGCGTCAGCCTCTGCCTGAAGGCCTCGTAGATCAATATGCTTGCTGAGACCGCCGCGTTTAGTGATTCCACACCTTTTTTCATGGGGATAAAGACCTTTTTGTCAGCCGATTTCAGCACTTCTTCAGAAAGCCCTGCCCCTTCCTGTCCTATTAAAAATGCCGTAGGTTTCATGTAGTCAGGATCGAGATATGAACTCCTGGAATGGGCGGTGGTGGCTATTATCTGGTACCCCTCTTTTTTCAGGGCAGAGATCGCTTCTTCAGGGTTGTCAAACTTCATGACCGGCATGCGGAATATGCTCCCCATCGTTGCCCTGATGACCTTGGAGTTGTATATATCCACACTGTTTTGAGTAGTAAAAACACCTCCGCACCCTCCGGCATCTGCACTTCGTATGATAGTGCCGAGATTTCCTGGGTCCTGAAGACCGCAGGCTATTATTATAGTTCCCTTATTTTTTACTAGATCATTAAATGTCCATTTCAACTGCCTTGCCACCGCCAGGATACCCTGGGGGTTCTCAGTCTCTGAAATTACCTTCATGGCCTTCTCAGTGACCTGAGACACAGATAAGTGCATTTTGCTCATAGATGCAAGCAGAAGTCCCCCTCGACTTGTCTCAGCTAATTTGGCGGTATAAAGCACCTCCTCTATCGGGACCATTTCCTTGAGTGCCTCATCCATAAGCCTTATACCTTCAAGAATAAAGAGTTCACTCTCAACCCTCTCCTTGTGCTCATGGAGGTTCTTAATCTTTTTTATCCGTTCCTTAGTGATGCCCGAACTGTTCATGTCTTCATATTAGACATACCAATGCCCATGAGTCAAGCTCTCAGCGTGACTTTTGTCGTTGACATGCAGTTTCTTTTTTTCTAATATACCAAATCATGAAACCACCTTCCCCTAAAGACAGGATCATATTTGCCCTGGACGTTTCCACTGTAAAAGAGGCGGAGGGACTGGTACGGCTCCTGAAGGACCATGTAGGGATGTTCAAGATAGGGCTTCAGCTCTTTGTCGGCGAAGGGCCCAGGGTCATAGATGCAGTGCTGTCCCAGTCTTCACAGGCAAAGGTCTTCCTTGACATGAAGTTCCACGACATCCCTGAGACCGTCAGGGGGGCCTTAAAGTCAGCCAATATGCACGGCGTAGAATTTGTTGAAGGGTCTTTTAAAAACGGCTGTCGAAAGCACAGGAGGCAAGACCAATATCCTTGGGGTTACTGTTCTTACGAGCCTCTCAAAGGATGACCTTGTAGATATAGGTATAGGCCCTGAGCTGAGAGACCCTGAAAAGCTGGTGTTGCACAGGGCAAGAATAGCAAAGGCTGCCGGGTGTTACGGTATCGTCTGTTCAGGTGAAGAGGTTCGGGCGGTCAAGGAGGAGTTCGGCGACAGTCTGGTTGTAGTGACTCCTGGGATAAGGCTTGCAGGAGATGAGATAAAGAACGACGACCAGAAACGCATAGTGACGCCATATCAGGCGATTTACGACGGGGCAGACTATATAGTAGTTGGAAGACCGATA
>JAENJC010000041.1 GCA_016844545.1 Deltaproteobacteria bacterium
ACCGGTGTATCAACCTTCCTCATAGGGCATGTCACAAAGGAAGGGGCCATCGCAGGCCCGAGGCTCCTGGAGCATATGGTTGACACTGTCATATATTTCGAAGGAGAGAGGGGGCACGCATATCGCATCCTCAGGGCAGTAAAGAACAGGTACGGCTCAACAAACGAGATAGGCGTGTTTGAGATGACAGATTCCGGGCTTAAAGAGGTCTCCAATCCATCCGAGATATTCCTGGCAGAGAGGCCTTTAAATGCCTCCGGGTCTACAGTCGTGACCTCATTAGAAGGGACGAGGCCTATCCTTGTTGAGTTGCAGGCCCTTGTGTCGTCTACTAACTTTGCTGTTCCACGCAGGACAACCATTGGTGTAGACCACAACAGGGTATCCCTCCTTGTCGCAGTCCTTGAAAAAAAGGTAGGACTGAACTTGATAAATCAGGACATCTACGTAAACGTTGCAGGTGGTGTTAGGATTGACGAACCTGCCGTTGACCTCGGTATTATAACAGCAATAGCATCATCCTTCCTAGAAAAGCCGGTGGACCCAAAGACCGTGATAATCGGTGAGATCGGGCTGACCGGGGAGATCAGGGGAGTGGCCCAGGCTGAACTTAGGGTCGGGGAGGCCGCAAAGCTCGGATTTACAAGGTGTATCCTGCCTTCAGGGAACAAACTTTCTCAACGGATTGACGGGATAGAGATCGTACCTGTCGGGACAGTGCGGGAGGCCATGGAAGTAATGTTTTGAACTATGTTGATTCATTTGTGAAAAATAAAACCTAAATCCTGCAATGGGACGCAGATTAAAGCGGATACCAAAAGTAGGCGCTTCTAAGCGAACGCAGATAAAACAAATAGATAGATAAAATATAGGTGTCACCCAAAAGGTGGATATCTGTTTTTGTTTAAGTCTTTGAATTATCAGTGCAAATCTGTGTAAATCTGCGTCCAAATGCTTTTTTTAGGTTTAAGGATGAGGGATGAAGGCGGTGGCGAAAGGTGCTTTTACGACTTTGTCAATTTAACTTTTATCCTTTTCTTTTTCAGGTAATAGATATTCCCCTCGTTTTTCATAAACCCGGCCCTGAAAGCAGCCTCATCACCTTCTCCAAAGTATATATCAACTCTTCCGGGTCCTTTAATCGCCCCTCCGGAATCCTGGTCAAAGACGAGGGCTGAAAAGGGCATTGTCTTAATGTTCCCGTCCTCTCTCTTACTATCAGGTATCTCCGTTTCTATATAAGCCAGACCATACTTTGGAAAATAACCGGAATCCGCGGCTATGGAACGGCTGGGTGTAACCACAGCCCCGCTGCTTCCGAAGGGGCCGCCGGTATCCTCTCTAAAAAAGACATAGCTTGGATTCTGGTTGAAATAGTGATCTATATTTTCGGGACGTCTTTGGAAATAGTCTCTGATGGCCTCCATTGACATCCGTTCACGAGGTATCTCGTTGTCTGAGATGAGCTGTCTCCCTATGCTCACGTATGAGAATCCGTTGTTGTCTGCATAGTTCAGCCGTATCCTGCTCCCGTCTTGCATCTCAACTATTCCGGAACCCTGGATATGGAGGAAGAAAAGGGCGACCTTGTCGTCAACGTACAGGAGAGGTGTTTGTTCAAACCCAAGGTTGTTTTCTATCTCTTCACGTCTGTAATACGGGACAAGCTCTCTTCCCCTGACAATCCCTTTGACCTTTCCTGATTTATTGAAATTTTCGAGATTAACAAAGATCAGGTCTTCAGGGACACCGTAGACAGGGTATTGGTAGCGTTCGTTTTTTTCTCTGGAACCTTGAAGCAAAGGGGTATAGTAACCGGTAAACAAGACAGAACCAGCCGCCCCTCCCCGATAAAAATCAAAATTGTCCTGAACGAATCTGCCAAAGTCAGGGCTGTCTATACCGGACAGCATGGTTCTTGAAGTGTCCGCCATCTCTTCATAGTAGGCCCTCTTCTCTGCGGGAAGATTGTTGACAGCCAGTAGTCTATCAAGGACATCCAACTGCCTGAGGCATGCCTGCCTAAGCCCTTCCTTATCAAAGCTGTCACGGAACTCAACGGATTTGGTTAGTTTTAGCTCAGGGTAATTAGAGTGGCCAACTACGAGCCGTTGGGCGCATGCAGAAAACAGGAGGGACAAAAGACAAATAAAAATCTTTGTTGGACGCTGATTTACGCTGATTATCATGATTGCTTTCTTTCATTATTAAAGGCCTTACGCCTTATTTCAGGTTTTGGCCCAAAGTTCAATAATAAACCAACTTCTATATTAGTTGCTTTCAAATAGTTTAGTAGCTGCGCCTCATGCTCCTCCGCTATGCTCTTTACTGCTTTAATCTCGAGAATGACCTTACCTTCTACTAATATATCAGCAAAATATTCACCCACAACAATATTATTATAAAGTACCTTTATTGGATACTGAGGAATCGCCTGATAACCATATCCTTTTAACTCTAATAAAAAAGCGTTTTCATAAACTTTTTCTAAGAATCCATATCCAAGTGCATTATACACACTGTAGAATGTCTTTATGATGTTTTCCGTAATCTCGGGATGTTTAAAATCCTGTAAATCAGCGTTCATCTGCGTCCCCACGTTCAAATAAAGGCCAGTCTGGAATCCCATTCATATCAAGGCCAGACCTCTTCCCCATCTCCATATAACTGTGGCCGAGGTGGGCGATCATGGCCGCGTTATCTGTGCATAGAGGTATTGACGGGTACAAAACTCTTATGCCGAATTCCGCGCCTGCATCTCTCATCTTCTGCCGGAGCCTTGAGTTTGCAGCCACTCCCCCGGCCATTACAATTGTATTTAACATGTTTTCCCTGGCTGCCTTCACGGTCTTGTCCACCAGCATGTCAACCACTGCTTCCAGATAGCCGGCGGCTATTGCATTAAGGTTCTTTTCCGCAAATGCCTTTCCTTCTTTGTGGACAAGGTTTACAAGAAAGGTCTTGACGCCGCTGAAGCTGAAGTCGTACGGTAGATCATGAATTTGGGCCCTTGGAAATTTTATCGTCTTTGGGTCGCCTTCTTTAGCTATCCTGTCTATTATTGCCCCTGCTGGATAACCAAGGCCTAACAGTTTTCCAGCCTTATCCAGGGCCTCTCCTGCGGCATCGTCCCTTGTAGAGCCAAGATGCCGATAACTTCCAATGCCATTGACTATATAGAGAGAGGTGTGTCCACCGGAGACAATCAGGCCAAGGTACGGGAACTTTACCTCTTCTTCGAGGAGAATGGCGGTTATATGCCCTTCGATATGGTTTACACCAACCAGAGGAAGTTTTTTTGCATATGCAAGGGCCTTGGCAAATGAGACTCCGACGAGGAGGGCGCCTATCAGCCCAGGTCCCTGGGTGACTGCTACCCCTTCAATGTCGCTTATCGTGAGCCCGGCGCCATGCAGGGCCTCATCGACCACGGGAAGGAGCATCTCCAGATGCCTTCTTGCTGCAAGTTCAGGGACAATCCCTCCGTATTTGTTATGGATGTCGATCTGGGATGAGACTATATCTGAAAGGACTTTTTTGCCGTCAAATACAGCGGCGGCAGTTTCGTCACACGACGTCTCTATACCGAGAACTATCATCTACCTAAATATGTCCTCCGACTATTATCTCCGGTATCCTCAAGGTCGGCTGGGCATCTGACACCGGAGCGCCCTGACCGTCCTTGCCGCAGGTACCTATGGAAAAGCCCTGATCATTGCCAACCATGTCTATCATCCTGAGGACTTCCGGGCCATTTCCTGTAAGGGTTGCGCCCCGGACAGGCTCCCCTATGCTCCCCTTTTCTATTAGATACCCCTCTGTCACCTCAAAGACGAAATCACCGTTAACCGTGTTTACCTGTCCTCCACCCATCTTCTTGACAAACAACCCTTTTTCTACTGATTTTACAATGTCTTCAGGTCTTCCATCCTTAGGCGCTATCAGGGTATTGGTCATCCTTGGTATTGGCTGATGCTGATACGACTGCCTTCTTCCGTTACCCGTAGAGGTCACACCGTCCTTCATTGCGGTCAGCCTGTCGTACATATAAGCCTTGAGGACACCGTTTTCTATCAGCACCCTTTTTCTGGATTCGGTGCCCTCATCGTCGAAGGCAAAAGAGCCCCGTCTTCCAGGGAGGGTAGAATCGTCAACAACAGTTATCAGTTTCGATGCTATCTGCTCCCCAATCTTCCCTGTATATACGGAAAGCCCCTGCTGTGCCAGGTCTGCCTCAAGGCCATGCCCTACAGCTTCATGGACCATCGTACCGCCAGCATCAGAGGAGAGCACCACCGGCATCTTTCCTGCGGGCGCTTTCCTTGCGGAGAGCATCATGATGCCTCTCCTGCACGCAGTTGAAGCAACCTTCTCAGGAGAAACGGCATCAAATATCTCGAAGCCTGCATGGCCGCCTACGGGCTCGTATCCGGTTTGGACAACATCTCCCTCCGCAGCCACCACCTGGACCAGAAACACAGTCCCTACCCTACGGTCTTCGCATAAGAGTCCTTCGGAGTTGGCAATGGTTACCTCCTGGACAGAGTCCCTGTATATTACGGCTGCCTGCCTTATCCTATTATCATACCCTCGCGCCGTCCTGTTGGCCCTTTCCACCAGCCCTGCCTTTTCTGTTACAGGGATATCCCACGGCGCCTTTTTTATTTCAAACCTTATAGACGCCTCTTTTTTTCTAAGATCCATAACCGTCGCATTGATGTCGCCTCTTGCAGCCTTGGCAGCAAATCCGGCCAGCGAAAGGAGGGACCCTTCAGAGAGGTCGTTGGAAAAGGCATAAGCAGACCTCTTGTTGAATATCACCCGTATGCCGGCGCCGCTGTCTATCCCAGATATTACCTTTTCAATCCTGTTGTCCTCGCAAGTTATAGAGGTGGTTATAGATCTCTCCACGAAGATATCGGCGAACTCTCCACCCTCTTTAAGGGCAGCCTTCAGAATCTTTTTAAAGTCTATATTTAAAGACATGTTCCCTCATACCTCAGTTGGACGCTGATTAACGCTGAAAAAGCAGATAAAAGCAGCACTTAATTTTTTAAGGTGCTTCACCCAAAAGGTGAGTAATACGGTTTTGATAAGTTATTGAAAATCATGCAAAATCTGCGCAAATCTGCGTCCTAAATGCTTTTTTAAGGATAAATGCCTGTGGTACGATAAAGAAACCTTTTTTCTCACAAAGGATAGCATGATGAAGAAAAAATGGAAAGGGGGTATTGATTTTTCCATCTATATCGTCTCTAATGCAGACATGACAATAGAGAGAATCTCTAAAGGAAAGATAGGGGAAGATGCAGCTGCGGCCTTTCTTGCTAAAGAAGGTTACAAGATAGTTGAGCGCAATTTTAGTTGCCCTCTAGGCGAGATAGATATAATTGCCCTTGATAAGGGAGTCTTGGTGTTTGTGGAGGTCAAGACCCGAAGCTCCAATAAATTCGGCCTTCCCGAAGAGGCGGTGAATCGGAGGAAACAGCATCAGATGACAAAGGCGGCCCAGTTCTATATCTCAAGGAAAAAGCTGTTTAACTCACCTGCAAGGTTTGATGTGGTAGCAGTGATTCTGTCAGGTGAGAAAATTGATGTGAGGGTGATCAGGAATGCGTTTGAGATTGGATAAAGAAGGGTTGATTATAACAGGCGATACAGCCGAAGAATTAGAGCAGGACGGAGTCGCCATTACAATGCTGCCGCTGTACAGGTGGTTGCTGGAATAGAAAGCGGGATGGGGCACAACACGTCCCAAGCCTTGTCTAAGGCTCCAGTGTTTCGGATTGTTTTGTTGGAAGAAAATGTGTTATCTTTCAGCAGCTTGAAAAAGAAGGGCGTGCGGGAAAATAATACTTCAAGACTTCCCCCTCGGGGGGAAATAAATCGGTCGCCCGCGTTTTTTAATGGTCCTTGATCCCATTGTTCCTTTGTAGGCATATTCAAAAAACCGCATAAAGTCGTATAATACGCAGATTTGTAAATTCTACGGATTGCGTAGAAAAAAACACTGTTATGCGACAAATGACGAGCTGGGAACTGTGAGATGACGGTAAAGACGAAAGCCGAATCGGTACTTGAAGAGTTCTGGGCGTTGAACCACATCTCGTGGGAGAAAATCCCAGAGGGTGAACAACCAACCCCAGATTACAAAATCATCTTAGATGGTCAGGCGGTTCTAGTTGAAGTCAAACAAATCGACCAAGACGACAATTTCGGTTACCAATCTAGCTCTCGCACAGTGGGTTCACATATTAGAAAGAAAATAGACGAAGCCAGAGAGCAAGCGCGAACTGCGTCAAATAAATGCACTCCTTTTATATTGTTGGTTTACAACAATTTGGACGAATCGCAGATGTTCGGTACCGAGCAGCACGATTTTATAAACGCAATGTATGGAGAAAGGACTTTAGAAATATCGACCAGCACAAACGCGATCACGAATTCTTATCATGGCAGAAATCGCTCATTGCGCAACGACAAGAATACGTCCTTTAGTGCGGTAGGGTTTTTGAAGAAAAATCAAAGAGGAAACGAAGTTCGAATTTACGAAAATATTTCCGCAGAGAATCCACTCGACTATTCAAAAATCCCGAACTGCATCGAGGTAACGAGAATTGAAGTTGAAAATAGCATCGCATAACACGTCGCTCGTGCCGACGCCGACCGAGGGACAGCGCGGCGTTTCCTGGTGTATCGTGGCGGCGCGGCACACCTCTGCGTTGAAATAGGAGAAATATACTGGTGTCGCGTGTACACTTTTTAAGAATCGGCCATATTAGCCTGACGCCGGAGGAGATTGGGATTGTGGAGGGGAGGAGCTTAAACTATGTTTAAACCAAAATGGGAAAAGAGGGTCAGACTTAAAAATTGAGTTATTGATGTCATTGGGCCTAAAAACAGGGAGATTATATGGCTTGTAATTTTGATATTTTGAAATAGCCCCTCTTAAATCAGGCTTAAAAACTGTCGGAATGAATCACTCCTCATACGGCATATCGTCAGGCTTCTTCAAAAGACCTAATTCTTATTCTATATAAATCGACAGTAATTAAGGCCTTTTTCATTATATCCTCTTTATGGGTGTCTATCACCTTTAACAGGACTCCTCCTTGGTTTCTTGCAGGAATATCAACAAGTCTGATTATCGAAGGGTGTGGTTTGTTGAAAACAAAGATCAGATCGCCGAAGTCTTTGTCTGATGTAACAATGGTCAAGTCCTCAGTGTATGCTTTTTGAAGTATTTCATCGTCTCCAGGGTCTTTTCCTGCCTCTGGAATCCATAGGACATCAAATCCTGCTGCGCGGAGGTCTTTTACTGCATAACTTGAAATACAACTATCGAGGAGTAGCCTCATAATTAAGCTGCAAGGGCAGGCTCAACCCTTTCGTGGGCAACCATCTTATAGGCAAAAGTGAGGCAAGCTTGAATATCTTCTTTATTCAGAAATGGGTAACCTTCCAATAATTCTTCAGTAGTTGAACCGGCTGCCAGCATTCCCAGAATATGTTCGACCGCTATCCTCATCCCGCGTATTATAGGCTTTCCGCCAAAGATGGAAGGATTAAATGTTATACGTTTCAGAAGCTCTTCGTTATCCATTTCGACCTCCTCTTTTGTTTCTCAAATCCTTTTTACCAATCTAATATATCAGAAAATATAGCAGAGTTGCAGAAAAAGGACAAGAAATTTAGAAGGAATACATTAGGCAATAAAGCTACGGAGCCCTTTTCATGCCCACGCCTCGTCATACAACCGGGACGAGCAGAACTGCCGATAGTGATTGTATAGAGTTTATGTTGTAAAGGTATAAGGCCAGGCTCTCAGGGTCGTTTCCACACTTTGTTGTTACCTTCCCAAAATATCCGTCAGCTCTATCATCTCCAGGTCCACCATCTTGCATGTCCCCAACACCTCATCCAGGTCGGTTAGTACTATCCTGTTTTTGACCTGCCCAACCATCTTTCCGCTTTCCCCTCTAAGAAGGGCCTCCACAGCGTTTCTTCCAAGCCTGCTCGCCAGTATCCTGTCAAAAACAGTCGGAGAGCCGCCCCTCTGGAGGTGACCCAACACCGTTATCCTGATATCGTACCCAATCCTGTCCTTCAACTGTTTTTCAACCTCATAAGCAGACATCGCCCCTTCAGCAACCATTATGATGCTGTTCGTCCTTCCTTCTTTGAATCGCACGTAAAGCCTCTCTGCTATTTTCCCAAGGTCAAACCTGATCTCAGGGATAATGGCTACCTCTGCCCCGCATGCTATGGCGGACATGGCGGCGAGATACCCGCAGTTCCTTCCCATGACCTCGATTATGAAGGCCCTGTCATGGGATGAAGCCGTGTCCTTTATCATGTCAACTGCGTCAACTATCACATTCAATGCGGTATCTGCGCCTATAGAGATATCGGTCCCGAATATATCATTGTCTATGCTGGCGGGTATCCCTATAACCGGCATTCCCATTCCGTCAAGCACGCTTGCGCCCCGAAGCGATCCATCGCCGCCGATTATTACCATCCCTTCTACGCCAAGCCCTAACAAGTTGCTTACAGCCTTAAGCTGTCCTGCTTCAGTCTTAAACTCCTCGCACCTC
>JAENJC010000178.1 GCA_016844545.1 Deltaproteobacteria bacterium
CTTGAAAGGGTTGCTATGATGGTATCAGGGTACAAGACAAGAAGCGTCTTTGAGGCGTACAACATAGTCAATGAAAATGACCTGAGGCTTGCTACAAAACAGGTCAAAGATCACTTTAGCCCAATTTTAATACAGTCGGATTTTTCTGAGGTGAATCGGCAGTCTAATGAATTGCCCGGAAATGCAGTAAAATCAAGGTGGTGCCGGAGGTCGGAATCGAACCGACATGGGGTTGCCCCCGCGGGATTTTGAGTCCCGTGCGTCTACCTGTTTCACCACTCCGGCACAGCGGTAAGAGATTAGCTAAAGACGTCGTTTATGTCAAGGGATTTCCACCCTCTCTGCCTGGTCCAGCCCGCCTCCGAGGAATCGGAGGCCGACACTTACAAACCTTTCCGGGGTATCTGTAACGTAAAAGGTCCTTTTCCCTGACCCTTCTTCCTTCAGCAATCCTTCTTTACTCAGGACCCGCCTGACCTCCAGGGCCGTCTCTTCACCTGAATCTATAAGCCTGACATTCTTTCCCATAACCGACGCAATCGCGCCTTTTAGTAGGGGATAGTGGGTGCATCCCAAAACCAGGGTGTCAACCCCTTTCATGTCTGCAAGATACCTGCTCGCGGCAGCGTGGGCCACATCGTTGTCAGTCCACCCTTCCTCTGCCAAAGGCACAAATAATGGGCAGGGTTTGCTAATCACCTCGATTTCTGACGCCAGGGCCTTGATGGCCTTTTCATAAGCACCGCTCTTTATGGTCCCTTCGGTACCTATGACACCTATTTTTCCTGTCTTCGTAGTGACAACCGCCTTTCTTGCCCCTGGTTCTATGACTCCTATGATTGGGAGACTATGCTTTTCTCTCAAGGCAGGGAGCGGTCTCAGCCGACTTGGTTCCATAAGGGACCCTGGCTGTATCTCCGAGGTAGATGGTATCTTCGCAGGGGAGATGCTTTATGATCTCCTTAAGGACGGTCAGTCCGCCTATACCTGAATCGAATACACCTATGGCCTTATTTATGCTCATGAACTCCAAACCCAGCTCGTTTATTATAGATCCAGATGATCGCTATTGCAGCGAGAACCCCGGCAGAATCTATCATTACATCCAGCGGCCGCCCTTCTCTGTTGGAAGTGAAAGCCTGATGGAACTCGTCCAGTGCTGCATAGATGATGGAAAGAGTGCATGCAGTAATAGCGGCTTTCCTGCTCCAACCACGTAAACCCGGGTTGACTGCACGGTACCAGAGCCCGCTTAAAATTGCATACTCTGAGACATGCGATGACTTTCTGATCAGATAATGGATAAAGTCAAAGACCTGGTCAGAAAGGGACCTGCCTAAGACTGCCCTCAATATTGGTTCGATAATGCTACCTGTATTATCATTTGAAAAGCTGTCTGTAGAAAATAGCGATATAAGAGCCATCCAGACAAAGAGGGGCAGCCAACGGCTTATTTGTGACAATATGTCATTTCCAAAGGTTTTCAAAAGAGCTTCTTCATGCACCTTACAGCCTGCTTTGTCCTGTGCTCATTCTCCACCAAGGCAAAACGGACATACTCATCACCCATCTCGCCAAAGCCGACACCAGGAGAAACAGAGACCTTTGCCTCTGTGAGAAGGAGTTTTGAGAATTCAAGGGAGCCCCGTTTTTTGTACTGCTCAGGGATCTTTGCCCATAGAAACATGGTTGCCTTGGGCTTTTCCACTTCCCATCCTATCTTGTTCAACCCCTCGCAAAGTACATTTCTTCTTGATTCATAGGTCTTCCTTATCTCCTCAACACAGTCCTGAGGACCGTTAAGGGCCAGAATAGAGGCAATCTGAATCGGCTGGAACATCCCGTAATCAAGGTAGCTCTTCATCCTGGTTAAGGCATATATAAGCTTCTGATTGCCAACGGCAAACCCGACCCTCCATCCAGGCATATTGTAGCTCTTGGAAAGGGTGAAGAACTCGACACCAACATCCTTGGCTCCCGGGGCCTGCAGAAAAGAAGGCGCCTTGTACCCGTCAAAAACTATGTCTGCGTATGCAAGGTCATGGACCACTATCATCTTGTGTTCTTTGGCAAAATCAACCACCCTTACAAAGAAATCCAGGTCCACAACCGCTGTTGTGGGATTATGGGGGAAGCAGAGGATAAGCATCTTAGGGAGCGGCCATGAGTCCTTTGTCGCCTTAAGGAGAGAGTCAAAAAACTCATCCGTATTATGAGACAGCGGGATGCTCCTCACATCCGCTCCTGCAATAACAACTGAGTAAGTATGTATGGAATACGTCGGATTCGGGACAAGGACCACGTCACCTCTGTCAAGGGTTGCAAGGGCAAGGTGGGAAAGCCCTTCCTTCGACCCTATGGTTGCTATTGCCTCTGTCTCCGGGTCTATATCTACATCGAAGTTCCTCTTGTACCAATCGGCAATGGCTCCCCGGAGCTTCGGTATCCCCTTAGATGCCGAATATCTGTGGTTCTTTGGGTTATGAACCGCCTCGATGAGCTTTTCAACAATATGAGGAGGGGTCGGCATATCTGGGTTTCCCATGCCGAAGTCTATTATGTCCTCCCCTGCCCTTCTCGCCTTTATCTTTAAATCAGTTACAATGTTGAATACATACGGCGGCAGTCTCTTGATCCTTGGAAAATCCATCTCCATATTAATTAACCATCCTTTTAATTACTTTCCTTATCTCTTCCGCGTTAAACGAGCTTCTTACTAAAGGCGCTGATGCAACATGGAGGAAGCCCTTCTTTCTTGCGATATCGCCATATTCTGCAAACACCACTTCTTCAACATATTCAACAACAGGAAGGTTCCCCTTAGAGGGTCTCAGGTACTGGCCAATGGTAAGGACATCGCAGCCAACTGTTCTGAGATCATCCATAACGCTCATAATCTCCTCCCTCTTCTCTCCAAGACCAAGCATGATCCCGGACTTGGTAACTATCCCTGGTTCCAGTCTCTTCATGCCCTTTAGTATTTTCAGAGACCTCTCATAATCTGCCTGCGGCCTCACCAATGGGTAAAGCCTTGGGACTGTCTCCATATTATGATTGAAGATATCCGGTCTTTCCCTGGCAATCGGCTCCAGAAGTGCAACGTCACCCTTAAAATCAGGGGTCAAGACCTCTATTGAGGCTTCTGGAATTGCATTTCTCAGCTCTTTAATTGTAGACCCGAAATGCCTTGCCCCTCCATCGAGAAGGTCATCCCTTGTTACAGAGGTTATTACAACATGCCTGAGTCCAAGCTGTTTTGATACACGGGCAATTTTTACAGGCTCATCAATGTCCAGGAGTTTTGGAGTTCCAGGAGTTACATCGCAGAAGCCGCAGTTTCTGGTGCAGACATTCCCCATGATCATGAATGTTGCAGTGGGCTTCGAGAAACATTCACCGATATTGGGGCACCTGGCCTCTTCACACACGGTATGAAGCCCTTCCCGCCTCAAGACCTCTTTCATCTTATGAATGGACCCTCTGCTTCCGATCTTCCTCTTTGCCCACTTGGGAAGCCTCAGATTGCCGTCAGAGAGATATTCCATTGCCGTATTCTACTCAATTTGCCGCCCAGCGTCAAACCTTTTTTCACAGCCTTTTTTCACAGCCAGTGAAACTGTTTTGACAATACGGAATGTAGGATGCTAAGATAGCCCCAATTCTGGTCAATCCTAATTTTCCAATATTAACCGGGTTACGAATGCCTGTAATTGCCATAGAAACAGCCACAATGGTCGGAAGCATCGCAATTGTTGATGCCGCAAGGGTGATCTCCGAGGTTACCCTTAATGCCAGGGCAACCCACTCTGAAAGACTGATGGCTACCATTGACCGCCTTCTTAGTGACTCCGGTCTTTCCATTGATGATATGGACGGGATTGCTGTATCAATCGGGCCGGGCTCATTTACCGGCTTGAGGATAGGTCTAAGCGCAGCCAAGGGGCTCTCTTACGCCTTAGGCAAGCCGATTTTAGGCATACCTACGCTGGACGCCCTGGCCCTTAATATGACTTTTTCAAATTATCTTATCTGCCCAATCCAGGATGCAAGGAAGGGAGAGGTTTATACTGCCCTTTACCGGCCAGGCGCTAAATCGCCGGAAAAAATGACAGATGACATCGCTCTTAACCCTGACGTCCTTGCAGGAATGATAAATGAAAAAACCATATTTCTAGGGGACGGAGTCAACAGGTACAGGGAACTATT
>JAENJC010000179.1 GCA_016844545.1 Deltaproteobacteria bacterium
AATATGAAAAAGCTGATTATCCCCAGAAGTTTAAGAGGAGACTGTGAGTCAATTTCCCCCATATATATCTTTATTTTAGAAAAAAATCACATTCCTACCTCACGCAAAGGAGAGATTAAGTGAGTACACATCTGAAAGATAGCACATATTTATTTATTTGCAAGCAAAGAGAAAGAAAAAGTTGGGAGTTATTATCAGTTAGGAGTGTGGAGAGAAAAGGTAAAAGCTAAGTCAACCTCCGAGGTATGCCTTTATGACATCGGGGTTTTTCTGTATCTCTTTCGGCGTCCCTTCTGCCAGCTTCTCCCCGTGGTCAAGGACAACAACCCTGTTGGATATGCTCATGACAACCTTCATGTGATGCTCTATCAGCAGGATGGAGATAGCGTTGTTCCTTATCTTTGATATCAGGGACTTCAACCCGTCAGTCTCATGCTGGTTCATACCTGCAGCAGGCTCATCCAACAGCAGCAACTTCGGCTCCGTCGCCAGCGCCCTGGCAATCTCAAGCCTCCTCTGGTCACCATACGGCAGGTTCCCTGCTGTTGAGTTCGCCCTTGGAGAAATCCCGACAAATCTCAAGAGGTGATGTCCCTTTTCCTCCGTCGCTTTCTCTTCTTCCCGGCTCGTCATGACGTTTTCCAGGGCCGTCATGCTGGCAAAAAGCCTGATATTCTGGAATGTCCTCGATATCCCCTTCTCAGCGACCCGGCCCGGCCTTAGCCCTGCTATAACTTCGTCCCTGAAGGTTATGGAGCCGGACGTAGGTGAATAAATCCCCGTAACGCAGTTGAAAAATGTGGTCTTCCCAGCGCCGTTGGGGCCTATCAGACTCACTATCTCCCCCTCCTCGACATGGAAGTCCACATTTGAGAGGGCTGTGAGGCCGCCAAAGGAGCGTGTGAGGTTTTTTACTTCAAGTAAGGACATGGGTTATATGTATAACAAAAAACATCTCAATTGACAATCACTCACCACTTCTGCTAATGTTTTTCTATGTTCAATAAAGCCATAGAACCTGTTTTATACCAGGGAACAGCCCTCATGGCCGACCCGATTTACAGCTACATAAGCTTCACCACTCCGATTGATAACAAAGAGAAAGCTGAGAAGGACCTTATAGACACACCATGGATGCAGCGGCTACGGCGCATTCACCAGCTCCAGAGCGCCTGGTGGGTCTACCCTTCTGCCGAGCATTCAAGGTTCCAGCACTCCCTTGGGACCATGCATATGGCAGGGGAGTTTGCCCGGCACCTGTATCCATCGCTGAAGGAAATATGCCCTGATGCTCCGTCACGCAACTATGTGGAAGAGCTGCTCAGGCTGGCAGGCCTGCTCCACGACATAGGCCACGGCCCTTACGGCCACTTCTTTGACGACAACTTCCTTATAAACTTTGATCTTACCCATGAATCCCTGGGCCAGGAGATAATCACCAAAAAACTGGGGGGGATAATAAAGAAGATACGCCGCAGCCCGTCCGGGTACTTTGACGAAACGATGGACCCGGATCAGATATCGTTTCTTATAGCAAAGCCTATGAAGGGGAAGAGCCTACCTAAGCCGGAAAAGGAACCTCCCAGGTGGCTCACTTTCCTGCAACAGCTCTTTTCCGGGATATACACTGTTGACAACCTTGATTATGTCCAGAGGGACGCTTATATGACAGGCTTCTCAATAGACATAGTGGACATAAAGAGACTCCAGTTCTACACCCTCTTTACAGACAAGGGGCTGACCCTGCATAAATCCGGGACATCTGCCTTTACCCGCTTCATAGACGCCAGGTTTTACCTTTATTCCCATGTCTATTACCACAGGACCACAAGGGCCATTGACCTTCACATGCAGGAGATCTTCGGCGAGACCATGCGACACCTCTTCCCCTTTAATCCTAAGAAGGAGCTGGACAGGTATCTTGATGTAAACGAATGGTACCTCCTTCAGGAAGTGGAGAGGTGGCTGAGATCCGATGACCCTGAGAAAAAGGCTATTGGAAAGGAGTGGGAGAGGATAATCCAGAGGGAGATAAAGTGGAAGATGGGGTATGCAACAGACCTGACCATTGACCAGGCCCAGAAGGGGATAGGTTTCAAGAAGGCCTCTGACTATGAAGACGCCATCAGGGGATGTCTGCCCAAAAAACTTCAAAAGCTCCAGTTCAAGGTTGATATGGCAGCACAGGATCCCAGACCGCTGAACCCTATGGCTGAAGCCTATGGCTGAAGGCTCAAAGAAGGTCAACATATTTGATCCGTCAACAGGTAAGACCTCTCCTGAACCGCTTCTTGAGATTTTCAAATTCATCCCGGCAAAGGTGGTCCATTTCAGGGTGTTCGCCACAAGTCACGACCATGACAGGGAACTTGCCCTGGCTGCGGAGAAGGCGCTGGGGTTCCCATTGAATGAGGCAATTACAACGAATGTATAAGAGGTACCTAAGAAGAGGTATTAGTCGATATCAGGTGGTAGGCTCCTTAATCTCTTTTTTAAGCCTTTTTTCCAGAAACTCCCTGGCCATATCCTTTGCGCCGAGGCCGAAGGCAAGGGCGACGGCAAATACTATCCCCCCGAATGATATGGAAAAGGCTGCAATTATTATCCCTCTCGCTATCCCGAGCTGATCCAGTGCCATGGAAATGGTCATGACCACTATGAAGAGCTTCACACCCTTGCCGATAAGGTCAGCCTGGCTTATGCCCGCATTCCCTGCCGCAACAAGCACAGCCCGCTCTACAAAGTCTCCAATAATGAACCCGAAAAATACGATTAAGGCTGCAGCTATAATGCTGGGGAGGTAGGACAATAAATCGGAGATAAGGTTGTTTATTGGGATAACATCAAGGGCAACAAAACCCATCATAAAGAAGATCAGCAATATTCCCCAGTATGCAACAGACGACACAATCTTGGATGGCGCACTTCTTACTCCACCCTTTGCCAGAGCCTGAGAGACCCCCCATTTTTCGGCCATATCGTCGAATTTTATGAGGCCAAGCAACCAGAAGAATATAAACCTGACGATAGTTGAAAGGACAACACCTACAAGGACAACCAGGAACATCACGAGGATGTTCGGTAAAAAGCTTACAATCCTGTATACAAACTCCCATAGCGAATCAAAGAATAGATCGTTTACCTTATCCAAATTACCTCCTGGCTACAGTTACAACCTCGGAATACCTCTTAACGCCGTCAGCTATCGATTCTGCAAGGGCCATCTGAAATTTATCATCAGCAAGTCTTCGGGCATCTTCCTTGTTGGTAATAAACGATGTCTCTATCAGGATGCTCGGCATCTGGGCGCCGATCAATACATAGAATGGAGCCTGCCTTACACCGCGGTCATTAGATCTGCCGCCATTCCCGTTCACTTCATCCAGGATGGAACCCTGGACGTAACGGGCCAGCTTGGAGGACTCGTTGATCTTGGAGTTGAGCATCAGGTCATTGAGTATCGCCTGAAGGTCACCTATATTCTTTGTGGTTGTGGCGTTTTCCCTTGCTGCAAGCCTCATAGAATCCTCATCCGTAGCAAAGTTAAGGAAATATGTCTCTACCCCCCCGGCCTTCTTGTTCTTGCTGGCGTTGGCATGAATAGAGATAAACAGGTCTGCGCCTGCCTTATTAGCTATAGCTGTCCTCTCCTCGAGCGGAATAAAGATATCTGCATCCCTCGTCATTATGACCTCGACCCCAAACTTATCGGTCATTATAGTGCGGAGCTTTTTCCCTATTTCAAGAACTACGTTCTTTTCCTTTATCCCCCCATATCCGATAGCTCCGGGATCATGACCACCATGACCAGGATCAATCACAACCCTTCTTATACCAAGGCCAAGCTGCCGGGTAAGAGAAGGACTTGTCGAAGGTTCAACAGTTACCGGAACAGTAACGGCATTGTCATTCTTTGAAAGTATACTCTCTATCTGGTCCCCGATCTGGGCCTCATGCTTTTCCCCTGAGACGTCTATCACTATCCTGTAAGGGTCTTCCAGGGCGAATATCTTGTAACTATCTACGCTCTCGATATCCAGGACCACCCTTACGGTGTTCAGATCAAACTGTCCGGCCCTGGCCGCTTTCAGCAGCCCATCATTAATCTCAATCGGCTGCATGAGTTCTTTGTTGACCTTGGAACCGGAAAAATCCAGAAAGAGCCTAGGAGAACTCCCTCCGTCCTGTCCCTTCAGGAAGGTCTCCTTGTAGGCGACCTTCCTGTCGGCTTGTATAACAACCCTGGTGTAATTCGGATTTGACCAGTGCTTAATACTGTTCACATTTATATATTCTTTGCCTCTCTCAGACATACCGATTGGCTCAGGCTTCCTGGGCTCATCAGTCTCTCCTTCGTCTGACAAGTCATTGACCCTTGCCCTGGCCTTTGCGGCCATATCTCCCTGCGGATACTTCCTCAATACCTTGTCAAACTCAATATAAGCGGCCTCTTTATTGTTCTTGTGATTAAGATATAGCTCTCCTGTCATAAAAACTGCATCATCGGCGAGACGGCTCCTTGGGAACTTTTTGACAAGGGTGCGGTATATCTCAATGGCAGCGTTTATATCCTGTTTCTTCTTTGAGAACCTGTAAAGTCCAGTATAAAGCTCACCAATAGTATAAAGGGAATCATCAATCCTGCTGTCCTTTGAGTACCGTTGGGTAAACTGCTCATAACGGTCTATGACCTTGATCCAGTTATGGCGAGAACGCATAAGTTTGGAGCTTTTCTCAAGGCGGGAGTGATCCTGTCTGGCGGCATTATAGGCCTTATCCGCCTGAGAAGCATTAGAAATGGATGGGATAAGGAAGAGCGATATAAGAAGAGCTGCAAAAGCCCTGACAAACAATACTGCCCTCCTGAAAAGTTAATGATTTATCATAGTTCCAGATATATTATTTGTCAAGCTTTCTTTAGACACGCTCTTCTTTAAAACCCTGACTGGAAATAAGAACTGTTCCCGCTTATACACCTTTATTTTCGGCCTGCTTAAGAATTAAGGGAATTGTCAGCATGCCTGGAATTGTCATGATGCAGACTATGATAAAGAATATCCCATACCCAACCGACTTCTGTATCGCTCCACTTACCATACCCGGGAACATCATTCCCAACGCCATTATGCCGGTGGAGATGGCGTAGTGGGAGGTTTTGTACCTGCTGTCTGTAGTGTACATCAGGTACACCGTGAATACGGTAAATCCCAGGCCGTATCCGAACTGTTCAAGGGCCACAAGGGGATAAACCAGCCCCACGGAAGGCTGCGCATACGCCATATACACAAAGAAGAGGTCAGGCAGGTGCATAATGAGAACCATAGGCCAGATGCACCGCCTTAACCCGAACTTTGATATGAGCCACCCGCCAAGTATTCCGCCGGAAACAAGGGAGAGTAGCCCTATAGTGCCGTATACGAGGCCGACTTGGGAGGTGCTGAGGCCCAGTCCTCCAACATCAA
>JAENJC010000042.1 GCA_016844545.1 Deltaproteobacteria bacterium
CTTGTTGGGAAAGCAGATGAGATGCCTTATAAGGCTAAAATGTTATCGTCAAGCCTCCTATAAATCCGTATTCGTCACCTGTTCCCTCCAGTCCTCTCTTTGCTGCAAGGTCAATTGTAAAGGTATCGTCAATCCTGCAGGTTAACCCCAGAAGTGCCCGTCTTTCAATCTCTGCCGCCTTATAATCAGGATGGTAGAGGCCGTATACCTCTCCAACAACCCTGACCTTTTTCCCTATGCCATACTCTCCGGCAATCCCGTAATTCACCTCATTGTTATAACGGCCTGTATTCTGATCACCAACGAAAGTATATCCGATGTTCAGATGGAGAGTTGCTGGATTGAAATCCTTGGTGAACGCCCCCAGAAACCCCAAATTAGTATCACCGGTTCCAAGCCCTTTCTTTAACTGCTCAGAAATCTTTTCCGCGTCAGTAACGTTTACTATAAGGTCAATTTATCTGCATGTAATGAGTCCTTAAAAATTAGAGGAACTACATTGAAGAAGATCCTGATCATTGAAGATGAGGCAAAAATTGCAAATGTCGTCAAGGCTTATCTTGAAAGAGAGGGGTTTGAAGCTTCTATAGCTGAGACCGGGGAAAAGGCACTTCGGTTAATCAAAGATGGTTACAACCTTATAATACTGGATTTGATGCTGCCGGATATTGATGGGGAGAGCATATGCGCTGCCATAAGAGAGATATCCGATCTTCCGATAATCATGCTGACAGCAAAGAGCTCCGAAGACGACAGGGTCAAAGGACTCGGGATGGGAGCCGATGATTATATTGTCAAACCCTTCAGCGCAAGGGAGCTTGTGGCAAGGGTCAAGGCACATCTCAGAAAGACGAAGAAGACCGAGGATAGAATATTGTCCTTCAACAACGGTCTTCTTAAAATCGATACACAATCGATGGAGGTAATAAAAGGGGCAAGCCGCTTTGCACTGACCCCTACCGAGTTCAAGATTCTTATTACTCTTGCCGAAAGGCCCCAGAATGTATTCAGCAGGTCTCAACTTGTAAATATCGTTCAGGGATTTGACTTTGAAGGTTATGACAGGGTTATTGACGCCCATATAAAGAATATCAGACACAAGATAGAGGATGACATGCAGAAGCCCATTTTTATTAAAACCGTGTACGGGGTTGGTTACAGGTTTATTGGAACGCCGGATTTATCATGAGAACTAAAATCTTTCTTGCCTTTATAATAGTCATATTTTCCGCCCTCCTCTCTAATTTCATCTTTGAATACCTGATCATCAAGGATTTCGACAGTTATACAGAGAGCGTAAAGGAAGATCAGTACCGCTGGGTCATGGCATCAATAGAAGGGAACTATTCCGACAGCGGTTGGGACAAGGAGATGTTGTCGGAATCGATCCACTGGGGAATGATGCTCGGCCTTGATATAAAGGTCCTTGATGCAGGGGGGAAGGAAATCCTTTCAGCCCATGAATCAATGGCATCTCTTTCGGATACTATGAACCAGCGGATGGAAGAGCTTTTCCATATACATAAGACCGAAGGCGAGTTCACGGAAAATGTCATCATTGTAAAGGGAAGAAAGGTTGGAACAGTTCTGGTAAGGCCATTTCAAAAGGAGTTGTTAAAGGCAAAAGAGACCACCTTCAAGAAAAGGGCTCAATACTTTCTTTATATGTCTCTTCTCATCGTTGGTGTCGGCCTGATATTAATGGCCTCCCTCTTCAGCAGATATCTTTCAAAGCCTATAACCAATCTCAAGACAGCGGCAGAGAGAATCGCGAGAGGCGACTTTGATGTCAGGATAAACCCGCGGTCAACGGATGAAGTAGGGATGCTTTCCGACTCATTTAACAGCATGGCGGGGTCATTGAAAAAAGAAGAGGAGTTGCGCAAGCATCTTATGTCAAATGTGGCCCATGAATTAAGGACCCCCCTTACTATCATGAAGACGCAGATCGAGGCGGTAACTGACGGGGTAGTCAGTACAGAAGAAGGGATAGAAAATATCAGGAGTGAAAATGAGCGGCTTATAAGACTTGTGGAGGGTATCGAGGACATAACATCCGCTGAAGCTAGCTTTTTGGCCAAGGCTGAAGAGACAGCGATAAATCTGAATGAGTTCCTGTCAGGGCTGATCCGAGAGATGCAGCCTGCCTTTAAGGAAAAAGGGCTTAAGATAGAACTGATCAGAGGCGATGACCTGTTTGTGGTATCCGATGTTGGCAAGCTTGAAAAGATCATAAGAAACCTCCTATCCAATGCCCTTAAATTTATGGAAAGTGGAGGGGTATGGATTGATTATGGAGTTACCGAAGAGGAGGTTTTTGTCGATATACGTGATTCAGGGAAAGGTATTCCAGAAGATAAATTACCTCTCATATTCAATCGCTATTACAGGCTTGAAAAGACAGGGAGAGGCGGCCTGGGACTTGGTCTCGCCATAGTTAAAGAATTAGTAACTGTCCTTGGCGGCAGGATTGAGGTTAGTAGTGCAGTTGGTTCAGGTACAACATTCAGAGTGCTTATCCCATTAAAACCGGCTTAATATTAGTCTCTGTTTTATAGAAACGCATGTTCATATTTCCAATCTTTTTATAGTCCCTTCATAATTTCTTCAAACTCTTATGGTAACCTTTAATCACAAAATAAGAATTTGAACCGGATATATGTGGACAGGGCCATGATGATAAAAATTAAAATCCTGATAATGGTTATATCTATACTCTTCCTTTCCATGCAACCGTCATGGGCATCCGACGAGAAGAACATCAACATCAAGGAACTGATTGACGAGGCATTGGCGAATAACCCGGAGATAAGGGCCTCAAAAGAGCGGTGGGAGGCGGCAAAGGCTGCCGTCCTCCCGGCAAGGTCATGGGAAGACCCGCAATTATCCTTGATGTTCGACAAGATACCTGACTCCTCCATTAATCCCGGAGCATCCATGGGAAGGGAGTACTCTATTACTCAGGGGTTTCCGTACCCCGGCAAACTCAGCTTGATGGGGAAGATGGCAGAGAAAGAGGCTCAGATGATATACGAGGAATTCAAGGGGAAGGAAAAGGATGTCATCAGGGATATAAAGGCTGCATGTTACGACTACTTCATGATTTATAAATCAATAGAGGTAAACCTGGAGACAAAGGAGATACTCCATCACTTCTCAAAGATAGCAGAGGCCAAGTATGCCACAGGGCTTGTGTCACAGTGGGATGTGCTCAAGGCCCAGATAGAGCTTTCTCAGCTTGCCAACGAGATAATCATACTGAACCAGGAAAAGGAATCAGTCAGGGATGATCAGAAGAACGTACCCCCTTTAGAACTGATGGGAGAGCTGGCCTTGCAGGGAAGACCCGAACTGAAAGGAATGGAAAGGTTTATCGAAAAAGAAGAGACAGGACTGAATCTGGCGAAGAAGGGATACTATCCTGATTTCATGGTAAGGCTCGCCCAGAGGGAAGAGGATGGGAGTGCTGCCGGGTGGATAGCCGAGTTTGGAGTCAGGATTCCCTTATGGTTCAGGACAAAGCAGGACTATGCTGTCAAGGAATCGGTATCGAGGCTGGAATCAGCTAAAAACGAGTATCAGGGTATGAGGAACATGGTCTCCTTTGAGATAAAGGATGCCCTTGTGAAGATAAGGTCAGCGGCAAGCCTCGTGGATCTCCATAAGAGTACCCACATCCCCCAGGCGGAGCAGGCCTTAAAAGGGGCAAGGGTGGCTTATGAGACGGGAAGGGTCGATTTCTTCGCCCTTATGGAGAGCTGGAAGACTGTTAAGAACTATAAGCTCGACTATTACAAGGCCCTGGCATCTTTTGAGCAGGCATGGGCTGAACTGGAGAGGGCAGTGGGGAAGGAACTGCCGTAACTCCCCCTCGCTCCCCCTCTTTACTAAAGAGGGGGATGGGGGACGTTATAGAATGATAGAGTGAGGGAAAAATGAAAAGACTATTAACATTTATCGGGGGCATATTATTAGTGGCTATAGGAATTATAGGAGGCATTTTCTATGAGCGCAGAGAACTTTCCCTATTTACGTATTTTATAGAGACGCCTCGGCGGGACGTCTCTACTGTTCCCGAAGCCAAGAAAGAACGCAATATCCTATATTACAAATGCCCGATGGGGCTGCCGGATTATTCACAGACGCCAGGGAAAGCCCAGTGCGGCATGGACTATATCCCTGTCTATGAGGATGAGGCGGAAACTGCGACAGGCCCCGGTGAAATATATATAACACCGGAAAAGATCCAGAGGATAGGGGTCAAGTCTGAAGAGGTCAAAGAAAGGCCTTTAAAGAAGATTATCCGGACAGTGGCCACTGTTGATTATGATGAGAGAAGGCTCTTCACTATAAACACAAAGATAGAGGGATGGATAGAGAGGCTTTATGTTAATGCAACAGGGCGGGAAGTGAAAAAAGGTGAGCCCCTAATGGATATATACTCTCCCGATCTTGTCTCAACTCAGGAGGAATATCTTCTGGCGCTGGAGACCAGGAAAAGACTTGGCCCAGGTGCTCTACCTGATGCCATAGAAGGCGCTAACAGCATCCTTGAAGCCACAAAAAGGAGGCTCAGAAACTGGGACATAAACGATGCCCAGATAGAGGCCCTTGAAAAGAATGAAAAACCGACCAAGACATTGACCCTTCACTCCCCTGCAGAGGGAGTGGTTATTGAAAAGATGGCGGTTCAGGGTATGAAGGCTATGCCGGGGGAAAAACTCCTGAGCATTGCCGATTTATCAAACGTCTGGCTCTATGCAAACATCTACGAATATGAAATGTCCCTCGTAAAGGCGGAACAGAAGGCCAAGGTTACTATAAATGCCTATCCAGGCAAGGTATTCAATGCAACAGTCTCATATATCTATCCATATCTGAATACAGACACCCGGACTGCAAAGGTAAGGCTTGAAATGGCTAGCCCGGGGTTTAAGTTTAAACCGGGGATGTACGCCAACGTGGAACTTGAAAGTATAGTATCTCCAAAAGCAATAGTTGTTCCAGAAGATGCAGTCCTTGACACAGGCGAGAGGCAGGTAGTTATCCTGGACCTGGGTGCTGGAAGGTTCAAGGTCATTGACGTAAAGGTAGGCCTCAAGGGCGAAGGCTACTATCAGATACTCTCAGGTCTCGCCCCCGGATGGAAGGTGGTTACATCGGCCAACTTCCTGATAGACTCCGAATCCTCCTTCAGGTCAACGGCCCAGACAATGCTCGGAATGGAGCATGGGAAGCCCAAAGATGCAGGGCCGGGTTTGAAACCCACCCCTACGCCACCCTCGGAACATAAAGGACATTAACTCCCCCCAACCCCCTCTTAAGATAAGAGGGGGTGCCGTAAGGTGGGGGCGATATGAAAGAACTATAAGGACATAATATGATCGAAAAAATAATAGAATGGAGCGCGAATAACAGATTCATCGTCTTCCTCCTGGTAGCTATCCTGCTTATGGGCGGTATCCTGTCGATGAAGAAGATACCTCTCGACGCCATCCCGGACCTCTCCGACGTCCAGGTGATAGTCTATACAAAATGGGAGGGGCGCTCGCCCGACCTGATGGAGGACCAGGTCACATACCCCATCATCACGGCACTTATATCAGCCCCGAAGGTGAGGACAGTAAGGGGTTTCTCAGACCTCGGTTTTTCCTATGTGTATGTAATCTTTGAGGAGGGGACAGACCTCTACTGGGCCAGATCCAGAGTCCTGGAGTACATGCAGCAGATAAGCGGGAAGCTCCCTGAGGGTGTTACCCCTACCCTTGGCCCTGACGCCACAGGGGTTGGTTGGGTATATCAGTATGCAGTGGTTGATAAATCGGGGAAGTACGACCTGGCGTATCTGAGGACAGTGCAAGACTGGTTTCTTCGTTACCAGCTTGCCTCTGTTGAGGGTGTGGCTGAGGTGGCCTCCATAGGAGGTTTTGTAAAGCAGTACCAGATAAACGTTGATCCGAACAAGCTGGCGGCCTACCGCATATCCATCAGGGACGCCATGGAGCGGATAAGGATGAGCAACAACGATGTGGAGGGGAGGCTCCTTGAGTTGGCAGGCCGGGAGTACATGGTCAGAGGACGGGGATATATAAAGTCCATAAAGGATATAGAAGATATTTCCCTCGGAAGCTTTAATGGAGTCCCCATATCGATAAAAGACGTGGCAAAGGTAAGTCTTGGTCCTGAAATGAGACGCGGGATTGTTGAGCTTAATGGAGAAGGGGAGGTAGTTGGCGGGATCGTGGTCATGCGTCAGGGGGAGAATGCCCTTAATGTGATAAGCCGGGTCAAGGAGAAGCTGAAAGAGATAGAGCCCTCCCTTCCTGAAGGGGTAAAGGTGGAGGCCGTATACGACCGATCCCAGCTTATCCAGGCATCAATAACTAACCTGAAGGACACCCTTATAGAAGAGGTGATAACCCTCTTCCTCATAGTAATCGTATTCCTCCTTCACGGTCGATCCTCTATCATCCCGATAATAACCATCCCCATTGTGATGATAGGCTCATTTCTCCCCCTTTATTTCCTAAAGATCAGCTCCAATATCATGTCCCTGGGCGGTATCGCCTTGGCCATCGGAGAACTTGGAGATGCGGCCATTGTCATGGTGGAAAACTCCTACCGGCTACTATCCGAAGGGGACGAGGAGGCAAGAAAAAAATATAAAGAGACATGCATCAAGGCCGCAAAGGAGATAGGGCCAGCCATATTCTCATCCCTGTGGATCATCATAGTCTCTTTCATCCCAATATTCCTGCTGGAGGCTCAGGAGGGGCGGCTCTTCAAGCCCCTGGCCTATACAAAGACCATAATAATGATAGTTTCCGCCCTCCTGGCCGTTACCCTGGTCCCGGCCCTTCTGGTAACATTCATGAACGGGAAGAAGTTAAAGAGGGACGAGGAAAACCCTCTCTCCCGCTTCTTTACCTTCTTCTATATGCCGGTAATCAAGTGGGTGCTCATATACAGGAAGACCACCCTCGCCATAGCAATAATAGCCGTCTTGCCTACAGTCCCCCTGTTTTATGCCATCGGGAGCGAGTTTATGCCGCCACTTTACGAGGGGACCATCCTATATATGCCCGTCACGGCCCCGGGGCTTTCGGTGACAGAGGCAGGGAAGCTCCTCCAGACCCAGGACAGGCTTATAAAGAGCGTACCGGAGGTCGAGCACGTCTTCGGAAAGGCGGGGAGGGCCGAGACATCCACAGACCCTGCACCTCTGAGCATGATGGAAACTACCGTGCACCTCAAACCAAAAGAGGAATGGCGCAAAGGGATGACATATGAAAAACTTCTCGAAGAGCTGGACCAGAAGGTTCAGTTCCCCGGCGTATCCAACGCCTGGACCCAGCCTATACGGAACAGGATAGACATGCTGACAACAGGAATAAGGACTCCCGTTGGAATAAAGGTAATGGGGACAGACCTCAAGAAGATCCAGGAGATCGGTGAAACCCTTGAGATGGTAATAAAGGATGTCAAGGGAACCAGAAGCGTATATGCGGAGAGGGTTTCTGGCGGATACTTTGTTGACATAAAGATAAAACGGGTAGAGGCGGCAAGGTACGGTCTGACGGTGGGTGATATACAGGATGTGATCCAGACCGCCATAGGCGGTATGCAGGTTACAACCACTGTCGAGGGGAGAGAACGCTATCCTGTAAATATCCGATATATGAGGGAATTTCGGGACGATGTCGACAGTCTAAAAAGGATACTGGTCCCGACCATGAACGGGATGCAGCAGATCCCCCTGGCCCAGGTGGCAGACATAACCCTTACCTCAGGCCCTGCCATGATAAGGGACGAGGATGGCCTTCTATCGGGGTATGTCTACATAGATGTCACCGGCAGGGATATCGGCGGGTATGTGGATGATGCCAAGGCGGCTGTAAGGGAAAAGATCAAGCTCCCTCCGGGGTATGCCCTCTCGTGGAGCGGCCAGTATGAATTCCAGATAAGGGCAAAGGAGAGGATGAAGTTAGTCCTGCCGGTGGTCTTCCTGATCATATTCATAGTCCTTTACATGACCTTTGGTTCCTTTGCCGAGGCGCTCATTGTGATAGTGGCGACGGCATACGCCATGACGGGTGGGTTGGTCCTCCAGTATATCCTCGGATACAACTTCAGCGTGGCTGTCTGGGTCGGGTATATAACCGTTTATGGCGTTGCGGTAATGACCGGAGTCATGATGATGGTCTTCCTTAACGACGCCCTGAAGGAGAAGATGAAGGACGGAAGACAGATAACCATGCAGGACATATACGACGCAACCATAGAGGGTTCCGTCATGAGGCTCAGGCCCAAACTGATGACCGTGGCCACAACCATGATAGGACTAATCCCCATCATGTGGTCCAGCGGAGTAGGCGCCGATGTGATGAAACCGATAGCAGCCCCCATCATAGGCGGAATGGTGACGTCCACCATCCAGGTATTGATAATAACGCCCGTGATATTCATCATGATGAAAGAAAGGGCGCTAAAGAAGGGGAAACTATAAATATAACGAGGGGACTGTCCCTATTTACGGACGCAGCGCAGCGGAGTCGTAGAGTAGGGACTGTTCCCGGTCAAAGAAGGGAGAAGGAAGAAATGATTATCAAAAGAAATGCCATTCTTGGACTGATCTTTCTCAGCATGTTTTCAGCTGTTCCTCTGAGAGCTGAGGAGATTCAGTCCCCAAAAAATGAAAGTGCGATTATCTCCGCCACTTCATCTTCAGAACCGGTCAGGCATGAGGAAGGCGGAATGAAGCATGAAGATATGGATAAAGATAAAGAGCATGAAGGGATGCACGGGATGATGATGGGGCATGATATGAAGGGCTGGTGGATCGTCATAGGGGTCGTGATGGTCATCATGATGGGAGCCCATGTAGCTGTTTTATTCTAATAGCTTTCTTAGAAAGATTTGTTGACCGGAGGGAACATGACAGAACTGATGATCAAACCTGTAAGATACGGGATTTTGATAGGCCTTCTTGGCCTCGTCTTTGGCATAGGCTGGGCATTCTGGCTTGTGCTTGGGCATGAGAGGATACATAAGAGCCTTGAAAAAAGTGCTCTTGAAAGAAAAGAGGTGCATAGTCTTATTGACATATTGGAACCCGATAATGTCCAGGCCAACACAAGCGCTAAGGGAGTGCATAACGAACACAGTCATGGTCAATCTTCAAATAATGAAGATACCCATCAGCATGAAGAGGAAGGAAAACCCCTGCAAAAAGATGAGTATACGGACATGATGAACAAAGGACAGCAGATGATGCAACCCGGGGAAGATAAACATCAGCACGGTGAAGGTATGCATGATAGCCCCATTATGGAGCTTGCCCATAAAAGGCTTGTAAGGGGACACCTTCATTTAATGGGCCTCGGACTAGTTTCTATTGTCATGTCCTTAATTCTCGGCTTTACAAGCGCTCCTCCGCTTTTCAAGACCATTGCATCCGTTTTTACCGGTATTGGAGGGATTATCTACCCGGTAGCCTGGATAGTGATGGGTTACATGACACCGCAGTTGGGAGCCGCTGCTGCTGAGGCTTATGTGATTGTTATTGCCGGACCAGGAGTCCTGCTCGTCTCCTTCGGGCTAATTTCTGCAATCATCTTCCTTTTAAAGGACGTTTTTGCTTCGACTGTTAAACAAGCGTAGTAAATGTAACAGGATGCCATGAAAGAAAACGAGATAATAGAGTCGTTAAGGAGCTTCCACGACATATCAAAGGCCATCAATTCAAGCCTGGATATCGACGAGGTAGTGAAGCTGATATTGGATAAAACCTCCGTCCTTATGACGACAAACAAAGTGCTCATCCTCCTCTTGGACAGGGATAAGATGGTTTTGAGCATCTACAGGTCGTTGGGTTTCGATGAAGACGAGCTGAAAGTAAGGTCCTTCCGCGATGTCAGGTTATTCGATCACTGCATCGTGCGAAGGGGGGAGGTCTTAGGTATCGAGGACGTCATACAGGAGAAAGACTTTAGGGAATTAACCAACGCCATGCCTGTCCTCCTTAATATGTTCTTTGCCCCTCTTGAAATAAAGGGGAATGTCCTCGGCCTCCTCGGGGTCCTTGATAATAAAGAGGGGGTTTCGGAGATAAAGCTGGAGATCTTTTGTGCCTTGGGGAGCCAAGCTGCCGTGGCTATAGAAAATGCCTCCTTGTACAAGCGTTTGAGTGATGGCTTTCTTCATACAGCAGAGTCCCTGGCAGCGGCCATTGATAGCCGGGACCCCTATACCGGTGGCCACACAAGAAGGGTTGAGGACTATTCACTCAGGCTCGCCGATCAGCTTAACCTGTTGAAACAGGAAAAGGAGGAACTGAGGCTTGCAGCCATCCTTCATGACATCGGCAAGATAGGGATAGACGATGCCATATTGAGAAAAGGTGGTGCCCTTTCAGAAGACGAGGAGCTCATGATGAAGAGCCACCCTGAGATCGGCGCAAGGATCCTGGGGTTTGTCGAAGAGATGAGGAATGTAATCCCAGGGGTACGTTATCATCATGAAAGGTTCGATGGCAGAGGCTATCCTGAAGGGCTTAAGGGGGAAGATATTCCGCTTTATGCGAGAATTATATCCATAGCCGATGCCTATGATGCCCTGACCACCGATAGGCCTTACAAAAAGGCTGTTGATAAGGACGCTGCACTGGAGGAGATCGCAAAGGATAAGAGTTTGAGGTTTGACCCATTTATTGTTGATACATTTTACAGGATTATGAAACTGGAGAGAAAAGACCGAGAAATGGAAGTTTGATGATAATGGCAAAAGACCCTGTTTGCAACATGGACGTGGAAGAAGAAAAAGCCGATTTTGTGGTACATGTGCACCATGAAACATTCTATTTCTGCTCAGAACGGTGTAAAGAGGAATTTGAAAAGGAGATGGGCCTGATAGAGCCTGCCAAGGGGATAAGGATATGGAGCAGGTTTTTAAAGAAGCTTTCCAATGGTGCTGATAAGGAATTTGGCGGGAAACCGCCAAAATGCCATTAATAGGATATGCAGAAAAAAGATAAAACTTATATACCGGCCATGGGTTTCGATTTTCTGACCCCTTTCTATGACACCCTGATGAAGGTCGCCATGCCGGAGGAGATGCTAAAAAACGCCCTCTTGGAGGAGGCGCACATCCGGCCTGCTCAGAAGGTACTCGATTTTGGCTGCGGGACTGCGACGCTGGCCATCATGGCAAAGCTCAAGCACCCGAAGGCAACTATCGTCGGGCTCGATGTTGATGAAAAGATACTCAGTATCGCACGGAATAAAATCGCTCAACTGGGCCTCGATATCCCGATTGAGATATACAGCGGGTTCAACCTGCCGTTTGAGGATGAAGACTTCGACCACATAATCAGCAGCTTTGTATTTCACCATCTCTCGACGGAGAAGAAGAAGGATATCCTGAAACAGTGCTACAGGATACTGAGGCCTGGGGGCGAAATACGTGTCCTCGATTTCGGTAACCCTCAGACGATGATTGCCAGGGGAGTCATGCACCTCTTCAGTCTGTTCGAGCCTGTGGACGACAATGTCAGGGGCCTTATCCCCGGCTATATGAGGGATGCCGGTTTTATGGAGGTGAGGGAAGTGCGTAATTTTAAGGTGCTGTGGGGGACGTTTTCTCTTTATAGCGGACTTAAAGGAGGCAATTATGGCAACAGACCCGGTCTGTAAGATGGAAGTGGATGAAGATACGTCCTTAAAGACAGAGTTTGAAGGGAAGAGCTACTACTTTTGTTCAG
>JAENJC010000180.1 GCA_016844545.1 Deltaproteobacteria bacterium
GCTCGATCTCAGGGTAGGCAGGCAGATCATCACCTGGGGTACAGGCGATCTGATGTTCATAAATGACGTATTCCCGAAGGATTATGGTGCATTCTTCTCAGGCAGGCCTATGGAATACTTGAAGGCCCCGGTGGATGGGGCAAAGGTGGAGATTACAACTAATACCATTTCTGCTGAGGTAGTTGCCATCCCGACATTCGAGGCCAACAGGCTGCCTGACCCAACAAGGTTCTACTTGTATAACCCTTTTTCATCGGCAGCATCTATAACCACTATGACCAAGAAGACCGGCGGGAGGATCGGAGACACAGAGCTCGCCATGAGGCTCTTCCGTTACATCGGCTCGACGGACGTCTCGCTTTACGCATATAAAGGCTTTTATAGGATGCCTGGAATGAGGGTTGACAGCATGACAAGCCCAACTACCCTCACCTACTTCTATCCGGAACTGACTGTTTATGGTGGAAGTACAACCGGTAACCTTCTCGGAGGGGTTGGAAATATTGAAGGCGGATATTATGACTCAGTTAAAGACAGGGCCGGGGACGACCCGACGATAGAAAACTCAAAATGGAAGTTCTTAGTGGGCTACAAGAAAGAGATCGGGTCGGAGCTTACCGCAGGGATCCAGTATTATGCGGAGATAATGGACGACTACGGCAGCTATGAAAATACCCTCCCTTCCGGTTTCCCGAAGGAAGAGAGGATAAGGAATTACGCAACACTCAGGCTCACAAAGATGCTCATGTACCAGACCTTGAGGCTCTCGTTCTTCGGGAATTACTCCCCCTCCGATGAGGATTACCTTCTTAACCCGGAGGCCATGTACAAGCTCTCGGACGAGCTATCATTCACTTTGGGCGGGAATATCTTCGGCGGTAGGAAGGAATTTACAATGTTTGGTCAGCTTGAGAAGAACGATAATGTGTATACGAATTTGAGATATCAGTTTTGACGTGAAAATCTATTAACCCACCCTCACCTCAATCCTCTCCCTGAAGGAGAGGAAAAAAGTTTCCTCCCCTTCAAGGGGAGGGTCAGGGTGGGGATGGGTTTTCATGAGCAGGGGTGACAAAATATCATTATCGTAAATATTTAGGAGGAAAAATGAAGAAGTTTTCGCTCGTTGAATTTTCAGTAAACCGCCCCCGCCTGGTAGTGACCCTGGCTGCTATTATCACACTTGCCTTTCTGACCCAATTTCCAAAAATACGGACAGACACCAATCCCAAGAACATGCTCCCTGAAACATCGGATGTGAGGGTCTGGAACAGCGAGGTGGAAAAGACCTTCGGCCTTTACGAGGACATGATCGCCTTAGGAATAAGGAACGAAAATGGGGTGCTGAACAAGGAGACCCTCGAAAAGATAGACCGGATCACCTCTGAGGTAGTCAAGCTGAAGGGGGTTGCATCAAAGGACGTAACGAGCTTCACGACTATAGACAATGTCACTATTGAAGGGGAGACGATGAATGTAAGGCCCCTCATGTCAGCCCCCCCGAAGACGGATGATGAGGTCGGCGCCTTGAGGAAGGCCTTATTTGACAACCGGATGTTCATCAACCGGATCATATCAAAGGACGAAAAGACAACGGCGATCTTCATCCCCCTTGAGAAGGGCGCGGACGGGAAGGAGATAGCAGACAGGCTAAAGGAGATCGTTGGGAAGGAAAAAGGGGGTGAGCAGTACTACATCGCAGGCGACCCTGTGGCGAGGGACACCTTCGGGGCCGTCATGTTCAAGCTGATGGGGATGTTTTCCCCTGTGGCAGGGATGATCATGTTTACGGCCATATATCTCATGTTCAGGAACCTCTCCCTTGCCATGTCAATGATGATGGTGGCAATGATAAGCATAATATGGAGCATGGGCCTCCTGATTGGCCTCGGATTTCCGGTCCATGTCATGAGCTCGATGGCCCCGGTCTTCCTCATGGCCATCGCCACAGACAGCATCCATATATTCAACGAATTCTACTTCCGCTATAGAGAGACGAGGGACAAGAAGACAGCCATTATAGAAACCATGAAGGCTGTGGGCAGGCCTGTCAGGTATACGGCCCTTGCCACGGCAGTTGCTTTTGGCGTACTCGTCTTCATGTCCATAATCCCTGTAAAGGTCTTTGGCGCCATGATAGCCTTTGGCACAGTAGTGCTGAGACTCCTGAGTTTCAGCTTTATGCCGGCAATACTGACCTTTGTGAAGGAAGAGAAGATAATGGCGGCCTCTGAGAGGGAGGATAAAGGGACGAATGTTACAACTAAGGTCTTACGTGGCCTGGGGGGCATAGGCGCCCAAAATCCCAAGGCTACTGTTCTGATTGGGCTCATCCTTGTTGTTGTCTCAGCCTTTGGACTTACGAAGATCAAGGTGAATAACAATATGGTGGAGTGGTTCAACAAGAAGAGCGAGATACGAATTGCAGACCGCATCATGAACGAATCCCTCGGCGGTACGTCCTTAGCCTATGTTGTTGCCGTATCTTCCGAAGACGACTTTATAAAGACCCCGGAGGCTATGAGGCATATAGAAGGATTACAGAGGTACCTCGAAACCCTCCCGGTTGTCGGGAAGACTGCATCTGTTGCAGATTATGTTAAGAGGATAAACAGGGTCCTGCATAACAACGACCCTGCCTTTGACAAGGTCCCTGACACAAAGGACGAGATAGTCCAGTTCCTCTTCCTGTTCAGCATGTCGGCAAAGCCCGCAGACCTCGACAATGTGGTGGACTACCAGTTTAGGAAGGCTAATATCTGGGTGCAGCTCAAGACCTGGGATGTCCAGGCCATGAGGGATGTGATAAAGGCTGTAGAAGAATATAAGGCGGCCCACCCGATACCGATGGAGCTAAAACCAGCTGGGACGGCTTACTTCAACCTTGTCTGGAACAATGAGGTGCTTTGGGACATGGTCAAGGGATTTATGATTGCCCTCATCGCGGTCTTCGTCATCCTTGTCTTCAACTTCAGGTCTGTGAAGTGGGCAATAATAGGCTATATACCGCTTTTATTTACGATACTCCTTATATACGGGGTCGTTGGTTTTATAGGGAAGGACTTTGATATGCCGATATCGGTGCTATCATGCCTCTCCCTTGGCATGGCAGTGGACTTTGCGATACACTTCATAAGCAGGTTCAAACAGCGGCTTGCGGAGCAAGGTCCTGGAGAATCCGTCTCGGATGCATTGCTCTGGACTGCGGCAAGGCCTGGCAAAGGGATAATGAGGAACGCCCTCCTGTTTGCCTCGGCATTCTCCGTGATGCTCTTTGCCCCGCTTACTCCGTACGTGACGGTTGGGGCCTTTATAGCGAGCATGATGACTCTCAGCGCTCTGTTGACTATACCAACCCTCACCTTAATCCTCTCCCTGAGGGAGAGGAGACTATTTTACTCCCTCCTCTTCAAGGGGAGGGTTGGGTGGGGATGGGGTATTTTTGGAACAAACATGAATATAAACTTCACAAAACTTGCCGCCATGGAAGACCGTGCCCGCACAATCCTTGGCGTTGAGATATGCTCAGGAAGACTTGAGATAAAGAGGGCCTACTGGATGCTGGCTATGAAGTACCACCCTGATAAAGACACGTCAGACAAATCGCTCGAGCAAAAGTTTGCCGTCATCTCTCAGGTATACGAGATTCTGACCAGTAACAAAAATATATCAACAAGAAGGCTTGATGAAAATGAAGTGCGGCTTTTCAAAAGGGATTTAACGGGACCTATTGACTATCTATCTTGATGGAAAGAGAGGTTTTTTGTCTGATGAGCAAGCCCTGGAATCCTGAAGAATACGATGCATGGTACAAAACTTCTCTCGGAGCCCTTTCTGACAAACTTGAAAAGGAACTTGTCTTCTCGTTGATTGAAATTAAACATGGAGATGCAGTCCTTGATGCAGGATGCGGAACAGGGAATTACACCATTGAACTGGCAAAAAGAGGGGCGGATGTTGTCGGCATTGACAGCTCGGAAGAGATGTTAGATTGGGCGAGGGTAAAGGACCAAAAAGCTGGAACAAAAGCATCCTTTCAGGCAGCAGATGCCTTGAACCTTCCATTCCCTGATTCTTCTTTTGACGCCGTTATGTCCAACGGCCTTTTATGTTTTTTAAAAGAGCCTGAAAAGGCATTGATAGAGATGCTCCGGGTTTTAAAACCCGGTGGAAGGCTGGTTGTCGGTGTCTTAAACAAATGGTCGCCGTGGGCCTTGTTCAGGAGGATAAAGGGGCTCTTCAAGGATACTATTTACAACCAGGCCTATTATATCTCACCGCCGGAGCTTGAAGGGCTTATAAGAGGGGTAGGCTTTGATGTAAAAGAGACCAGGACCTGCCTTTTCTTCTTTCCGATAAATAATAGGGTATACTTAAAAATAGCAGAGCAGTTTGAAAGGTTGGATAGGAGATTGATACCAAAGACAGGGGCGTTCCTGGCGGTATCAGCAATAAAGCAAAACTAGGAGGGTTTATGGCGCAGATCGTTGTTTTGGGAGGTGGTTTTGGTGGTGTTGTTGCCGCTACGGAGTTGAGAAAGAAACTCGGGAAAGAGCACAAGGTCATCCTTATTGACAAGAGCAGAGAGCATCTCTTTACCCCTTCTCTTCTCTGGCTTATCCTTGACGAAAGAAAGCCGGAGAAAATTAAGGGGGATTTGAGTGTCCTTAACAAAAAGGGGATAGAATACCTGAACGCAGAGGTTCAGAAAATTAACCCTGGAAGTAAGGCTGTTATAACCTCTACCGGAGAGGTGAGCTACGACTACCTCATTATCTCCCTCGGAGCTGGAGTTGTAAGAGATATAATCCCAGGATATAGGGATGGAATAAACTTTTATTGCCTGAAAGGGGCAGAGGTTCTAAGGGACGAACTGAAAAGGTTTGAAGGCGGGAAGGTCGCTGTCGTTATCGCCTCAACCCCATTCAAGTGCCCCGCAGCCCCTTACGAGGCAGCGTTCCTTATAGATGCCTATCTTGCCAAGAGAGGGATAAAGGATAAGACAGATATCGCTATATATACCCCAGAGACATTGCCGATGCCTGTGGCCGGTCCAGTCCTTGGTAGCGCGGTAAAGGAGATGCTTGAAAAGCGGGGAATCTCATTTAATCCCCAGAAGAAACTTATTTCTATGGAAAACAGAGAGCTATCGTTTGAGGGCGGTGAAAAGTTCAAGGCCGACCTGATCGCCTGGGTTCCTCCCCACAGAGCCCCGGCAGTAGTAAAGGATTCTGGCCTTACCAATGAGTCAGGATGGATACCGGTTGACGGGAAGACCATGAAGACACAGTTTGATGGGGTCTATGCCATAGGAGACATCACAGCCAACAAACTCCCGTCAGGGATGATGCTCCCCAAGGCCGGCGTATTCGCCCATGGTCAGGCTGAGGTAGTAGCGAACAACATAGCTGTAGAGATCAACAAGGCCGGTGAATTAAGAGAGTTTGATGGTCAAGGCTCCTGCTTCCTTGAATTAGGTCATGGTATTGCCGGGTTTGCATCAGGGAATTTTTATGCAGACCCAAAGCCTGTAGTGATTCTGAAAAATCCCGGGAAGATGTGGCACTGGGGAAAGGTCGCCTTTGAAAAGTGGTGGCTGTGGAAGTGGTTTTAGTGGGAAGAGTTTGATGCCAGATATGTTCATGGTAAATTTTATAAAAATATAGATTCAAAGGAGATCTTATGCAGAAAGGTTTTGTTGCATTAACATTGGGGCTCTTAATCCTGCCGGTCAACATTTGGGCTGACGAGGCACTGGAAGAAAGAAAGGCCAGCGCAATTACAGCGGCCGACGAGATCATCAACATGCGAAGTTCCCTGGCCCAGGCCTTTATAAAACCCGACATGGAGATCACTGAGGAAACCTTTAAGAATGTCTGCGGCGCAGTGGGTAAGAGGGTGAAGGAGATTTCTGAAAAGGAAGGTTTCAAGATAAGGCATGCTGCAATAAAGAACAGGAACCCGAACTTTGCTGCACGGCCTGATGAGGTCAAGATCCTTGAAACATTCGATAAGGACAGGGGTATGAGGGAGGTATGGGATACGGTAGAGATGGAGGGGAAAAGATACCACAGATACATGAGGCCAATATTCGTTGACCCCGCCTGTACGGCCTGCCATGGCCCAAAGGACAAGAGGCCTCAGTTTATAGTAGAGAAGTACCCGATCGACAAAGCTTATGACTTTAATGTAGGAGACCTCAGAGGGATGATAGAGGTGATGTTTCCTGCACCACAATAACAGGCATCAGGGAATCTGCTTCGCCTAAAATAGACACTCCTGTTTTGCTGTAAACAAAACCCCTTGACCAAACCAGCCAAAAATGATAGCTAATTATGTTGCCGTACAAACTTTCTTTACAGATTCATTGTTGTTGGGAGGACGGAAATGGTCATAGGCGTCATAGGCGGAAGCGGACTTTATGAGATGGATGGGCTTACGGGTGTCAGGGAGGTAAAGCTGCATACCCCTTTCGGAGAGCCTTCCGACGCATATATAACGGGTAGTCTCGGAGGGACAGAGATGGCCTTCCTCCCCAGGCATGGAAGAGGACACAGGTTCCTGCATACTGAGGTGAACTACAGGGCGAACATATACGGGATGAAGAAACTGGGGGTGGACAGGATCATCTCCGTCAGTGCAGTAGGGAGCATGAGGGAAGAGATAGAACCCGGGCATATAGTGATCCCTGACCAGTTCTATGATCTTACAAAGCACAGGAAT
>JAENJC010000181.1 GCA_016844545.1 Deltaproteobacteria bacterium
TGGAGTATCCATCAATATCTTGAGTTCGGGGCCAAGGACCTCAATGATATTCAGGTACTCCCTTTCAACCGTCTTGCTCCCTTCACCTATACCCAGAACGAAGGCAATAATGCCCTTGAGTGAGATAAGGGAGTGATAAGGAAGTGCATCCTTTGGCCTTTCTTCCTGATTTCTATCTGCCAGTTCCTCAACCCTGTGCATTACACCTATGGTGACCTTTTTGCCGCATGAAGGGCAAAGACCATTGTTCTCAATAGTATCCTCAGGAGAAAGCCTCGTCTTGCAGGCCCTGTGTCCGTCGAAATGGTACTTTCCCTCCTCTGGGAAAAACTCTATAGTCCCCATAAAACCTTTCCTGTCCTTGATGCCTCCCATGATCCCTCTGTATGAGAGTTCTGTGTCAAATATGTTTGCCTCCCTTCCTATCTTCTGGGGGGAGTGGGCATCAGAGTTGGATATGAGGGTTATATTGTCAAGAGATGAGACCCGCCAGTTCATGGGAGGGTCGGAGGAAAGGCCTGTCTCTATGGCATGAATATGGGGCGTAAGCTCCTCGAAGCACTCCTCCAACGAGCCAAAACCCGAACCTGATCCAAAGACAGAGAAATGCGGCGTCCATGCATGGGCGGGAACAAGGATGGAATCCGGGGAGATATCAAGGGCTATCCTCAGCAACTCCCTGGAGTCAAGGCCAAGTATTGGGCGTCCGTCTCCCTTAAGGTTCCCTATCTTCCCCAACTCCACGTTTAATCTCTCGGCCTCTTCAAACCCCGGCAGATATACCAGGTTATGGACCTTCCTTACCTTTCCCCCCTTTTTATAGATGCAGCTTATCTCTGAGGAGAGGAGGAAATAGAGATCGCTTTTGCAGGAATCAGGAACCTCTATGTCTATTCCCCTGTGTTTTTTCTTGAGTCTGAAAAGGCCGTTTCCAAGAGGCTCCAACCTTTCCTTTAGCTCTGAAATCCACGAAGGATGGGTGCAGTCACCTGTGCCGAGAACTGTTACACCCTTAAGCTGCGCCCATTTGTAAAGGGTTTCGGGGGTTATGTTCCTGCTTGTGGCGATGGAATATGATGAGTGGATATGGAGGTCTGCAATAAACGACATCCGGTTACTTCCTTTCCGCAGGAAGCCCGAACCCGTATCTTTCCATCACCGCCCGGCCCTTTGGACCTGTAATAAAGTCGGCAAACTCCCTGGCCTTCTTCTCGTTCTTAGTCCCTTTTATGACAGCAAGGGTCTGCTCTATGGGAGAGTAAATTTCCTGCGGGATCAGGCTATAGCTCGTATCGGAATTTATTACGAGAGAAAGAGCTGCGACAGCAGCGTCCACGCTTCCTGTCTCAAGATACTGCATCGCCTGGCGGATATTCTCGGCATACACAACCCTATCCTTGACCTTTTCCCAACTACCCGTCTTCTCCATCGCCTCCTTTGCAGCCATTCCGTAAGGAGCATGGGAAGGGTTTGCAATGGCTATCCTTTTGATATCAGGCCTCGTTAGCTCTTCAACTGAATTCAATTTCACCCCTCCCTTCGGAGTGGCAAGAACAATCCTTCCGATAGCATATCCCCTCTTTGTCTCAGGTATGATCAACCCCTTTTTTTCCTGGTCATCAACATACCTCTTATTTGCAGCGGCAAAAAGGTCAACCGGCGCCCCGCCCTCTATCTGCTGCGCCAGGATGCCTGTAGAACCGAAGTTGAATATGACCCTGTTTCCGGTCTCCTTCTCATACATAGCCCCGATCTCCTTGAACGCGCCTGTCAGGTCAGAGGCGGCTGAAACAAGGATCTCGGAGGCCAGAGAAGTTCTAACAAGCAATAATGAAAACAATATGGTCAGAACTGCCTTCTTAAAATTCAATGTCTCCTCCAATTATTTGCTAAAGATCATCCTGAGAGATACAAGCAATAGAAAGCCGCCAAAGAGCCGTTTTAACATGAGATCAGACATCGGTTGGATCATCGATGCTCCAAGGAGACCGCCAAAAAAGAAACCGAGGCATATCAAAGGCGCTGCTTGAAGGTCAACATGCCCGTTGGTATAATACTTCCACGCCGCCAGAAGACCTATGGGAGGAATCATTATTGCCAATGTCGTTCCCTGGGCCATATGCTGGGAGAAGCCGAAGAAGTAAATCAGGGCAGGTATCAGCACCACTCCGCCGCCAAGACCAAAGATACCTCCGAAGATACCTGCAACAAGGCCTAAAATAAGGAATTCAGATGCAATAAGCATAGCCACCTCCTCCTTAGCTTTTGGGTATAATCCAGATCGACTCTTTTTTCAATGACACCCTGATCTCTTTCCCCTCATTCAGCCCCAGTTTCTTGAAGGCGTAGGAGGGGACGTTTATATGAAGGGTCGGGCCGTTCACTGCATGAAACAGGACCAGGTAAGTCGGTCCCTGTTCTACTATCTCTATTATATGGCCTGAGATGATATTTTCGGACAGCCCCTCCCTTATCGGCCTGTCTTCCCTGAGGATCATAACCTCTTCTGGCCTTATGCAGAACTCAATCTCTTCCGAAATGGACAAAGGTTCCGGGGATGGGGCAATCACACGGAACCCTGTGGACTCTATGGATATACCCCCTTCGATGAAGGAAGCAACCTTACCCCTGAATATGTTCTTTATGCCAAGGAACTTTGCAACCTTTTTACTTTTAGGCCTGTAGAAGACTTCTTCCCTGGTCCCGACCTGCTCTATCTTTCCCTCGTTCATAACAGCGATCCTGTCGCCCAGGATGAATGCCTCTTCCAGGTCATGGGTGACCATTAGGGTGGGGGTAGAAAATCTGCTCCTGATCCTTTTCAGGTCAACCCTCAGCTTTGATCTTACCGGGTGGTCCAGTGCTGCAAAAGGCTCATCAAGAAGGAACAGGGATGGTTTCACAATCAATGCCCGCGCTATGGCAACTCTCTGCCTCTGACCGCCGGAAAGCTCGGAAGGGTATCTGTTTTCAAGCCCTTCGAGCCTAAGGATGGAAAGAAGCTCTGATATCTTTTCCTTTATTATCTGCTTTGGCTCCCCGGATATCCCGTATGAGACATTGCCGTAAACAGTCATGTGGGGGAAGAGGGCATAGTCCTGGAATACATACCCTATCTGTCTCTTATTCAACGGAAGACTGACAGCTTCTTCCGAATCAAAGTATGACTTCCCGTTCATCCTCATATACCCTGAGTCAGGGGTCATAAGGCCGGATATACACTGGAGGGTTAGGGACTTCCCGCTACCGGAAGGTCCGAAGAGTACCATAAGTTCGTTTTCGACTTGCAGGGAGAGATCGAGATGGAAGGTTCCCAGGGACTTTTTGAAGGAGAGTTCAAGCATAAGGCATTTGTAGGGGCAGGGACAAGCCCAGCCCCTACATCATTTTTTAGTTTCCCATAATATTTATGCCTGTGTCAACGTAGTGTATCTCGCCGGTTACAC
>JAENJC010000182.1 GCA_016844545.1 Deltaproteobacteria bacterium
GAAGCGCACTGAAATAAAGGGAGAAAGGAAGGAGAGGGATCGTCTCCTCGCTTCGGTAAGGAAGGAAAAAGTGCGGTATAAGCAATCTCTTAAGGAGCTTAAGGCCAATGCCAGCGCCCTCCAGGAGTTGCTTAAAAAACTGGAAAGGCAGGTGTCCCTGCCTTCCAAGCAGGCCGGCGGCGAGAAGAGGAAGGGGTCTGCCGTCAGCGGGTTTGAGCTCCAGAAGGGGCTGCTGGAGTTCCCAGTCAATGGAGATGTGGTGGGTTTCTTTGGGAAGGAGATCGATAAAGACTCCAAGACACCAGTTTACCGCAAAGGGATAGAAATCCTTGCCGGGATGGGTTCTGCAATCAGGGCAGTTTATGGCGGCAGGGTTATATTTGCCGACCAGTTCAAGGGGTATGGCCTGATGGTGATTATTGACCACGGGGGAGGTTTTTACACCCTATATGCACATGCTTCAAGACTGATGAAAAAAATGAATGACGAAATTAATAAAGGTGATATAATAGGCGAAATTGGGGAGAGTGGGCCAACAGGTGAGCCGGTATTGTATTTCGAGGTAAGAAGGGGTGGAAAGCCGGAAAACCCGATGAATTGGCTAAAATCATAGATAACAGGCGCTTTTATTATATTACGGAGGATAGAGGATGAAGATGGGTAAGAGGAAGGGATTGTTACTGGTATTTTTTATTACTACAGTGGTCCTCGGCCTTGTAGTAGGGAAAAGTCTTGCACAGAAGGCGTCAGGGGTGGGTGAGGCGTATGAAAGCCTGAAGGTGTTTACAGATGCCTTGTCCCTCATACAGAAAAACTATGTGGAGAAGGTCAACAGTAAAGACCTTGTTTACGGCGCCATGAAGGGGATGCTTGAGGGGCTGGACCCTCATTCCTCCTTTATGAATCCTGACACCTTCAAGGAGATGCAGGTAGATACCAAGGGTGAGTTTGGAGGTCTGGGTATCGAGATCACCATGAAGGATGGAATACTGACGGTGGTTTCCCCTATTGAGGATACACCGGCTTTTAAGGCAGGGATTAAGGCTGGAGACATCATAATAAAGATAGATGGTAAAGGCACAAAGGACCTGACCCTTATGGATGCAGTAAAGATGATGAGAGGGCCGAAGGGCACACAGGTCACTATAACGGTTGTACGGGAGACCTTTGCAGAGCCCAAGGATTTTACCGTTACCAGGGACATAATCGCTGTAAAGAGCGTTAAATCAAAGACCCTGGAATCGGGATATGGGTATGTAAGGGTTGCCCAGTTCCAGGAGAAGACCGACACTGACCTTGATAATGTCCTGGATAAGATGGAAAAGGAGAACGGCGGACTCAAGGGTCTTGTGCTTGACATGAGAAACAACCCTGGAGGGCTGCTGGATCAGGCCGTAAAGGTCTCCGATGACTTTCTGGAATCCGGACTTATAGTCTATACTGACGGCAGGATAGAGGGGCAGAAAATGACCTTCTCCGCCAAGAAGGAAGGGACAAGACCTAACTATCCGATTGTTGTCCTGGTAAATTCCGGAAGCGCCAGCGCATCTGAGATAGTTGCCGGAGCTTTACAGGACCACGGGAGGGCGCTGATCTTAGGAACTCAGACATTCGGAAAGGGTTCAGTTCAAACCATTTATCCGTTGGAGGATGGTTCTGCCCTCAGACTTACTACAGCAAGATATTATACGCCAAGCGGAAGGTCGATCCAGGCAAAGGGGATAACCCCTGACATTATACTGGAAACTGAAAAGGCCAAGAAGGCTCTTCCAAGGGCATTCAGGGAGGTCAGGGAAAAGGACCTTGACGGGCATCTGCTGGTTCCCGGCGCTAAACCTGAGAAGGAAGAGAAGACAGACAAACCACATGGAAAAGAAGAAAAGGCGGAGGCCCCGAAAGAGGAGGAGCTCGAGGATATTCAGTTAAACAGGGCGCTGGAACTCCTGAAGAGCTGGCAGGTGTTCCAGAAGACCATAAAGAAGGGATGAAACGCCTTAATTGAAAACCTAAATGCCTGAAAAAAAACAGAAAAAAAGCCGTTCCGGCGGCGGTGCGCATAGAAAATCCAAAAAAAAGAATGGAGATAATCTCTGGATTATCCTGGGGATAGCCTTCGTTGTGTTGCTTTCCGGCATAGTATACCTGTCGTGGGAAAACACATCCGGGAAGAAAAAAGAGAGGGAGGCTAAGCAAGAGGAAACGAGGAAACCCGAAACTGTTATCCCTCCTTCGAAATTGCCAAAGAAAGAGGCAAGGCCGAGGATAGCGATCATCATAGACGACCTTGGGAATTCAAAAAGGGTAGACGATGAGGTTCTTGCCATAGACGCCCCTCTGACTGTCTCGGTCTTTCCCCTGCTCTCCGACTCAAAAAAAGCGGCTGAAAAGGCTTCTTCCAACGGTATGGAGGTCATGCTCCACCTCCCTATGGAGCCCCATGACTATCCCAAGGCTAATCCTGGAGAAGGGGTTCTGCTCACCAGTATGGATGACATTGCTATTATAACCCAGCTATATGAGGATATAAAATCCGTCCCGGGTATAAAGGGTGTAAATAACCACATGGGCTCAAAATTTACAGAAGACGCGGAAAGGATGCGGATAGTCCTCAAGCAGTTGAAAGACAAAGGCCTTTATTTTGTTGACAGCAAGACAAGCCCCAGGAGCAGGAGCGATAAGACTGCAAGGGAAATGGGCCTAAGGGCTGGAGCAAGGGACGTCTTTCTTGACAACCAGCAGGATGAGGATCACATAATTGGGCAGATAGAGGAGCTGAAGAAGATTGCCAGAAAGCACGGATCAGCCATAGGGATAGGTCATCCCTATCCTGTCACGATTGCAGCCCTCAAAAAAGCTATTCCAGGAGTGGAAAAAGAGTTTAATATCGTTCATGCCTCAGAGATTGTAAGGTAATTTATTTATCAAGAGGACTCTTGACCCCAAGAGTTTTTTTTGAAGTTACATGGGTGTAGATCATTGTGGTCTCTAAACGGTTATGCCCCAGAAGCTCCTGGATAGTCCTTATGTCATATCCATTTTCCAACAGAGGAGTTGCAAGCTGTATCGGCCTGATTTACCTGCCAGTCCTCATGGGTTTTTGAAATATGGGATAAATATGATTCTTATGTTCAGCAGTTATAAAGCTTGTGTCAGCAAGAAAACAAAAGGGGTCAGGTCTATTTTCTTGACATCGGATTTTTGTGGAAGACTTCGGGACGTTGTTACTTACATTGCTTTTCAGCTCAAATCACCCAGTTTGGAGAGAGCTATTCGGTCAAATCTTTATAGTTGACAACCGGCTGCAAATGCTGAAAATTCAAGCTTTCTTGGGAATAGGAGATATCACTTAGCAGATGAAGCTAGCAGAGGTACAGGCTTCCAGCCCGAGGCGTCAGGGTCAGGTCTTGAAAAATCAGTTTTTTCGGCCCTTTCCTAGCCGCC
>JAENJC010000183.1 GCA_016844545.1 Deltaproteobacteria bacterium
ACTCCCAGAGTTCTGTCCCGGCCTTTTTTGTCGGGTTAACGAATAGGAAATCATAAAGTTCGTCGACCCAGTATTTGTTAAGAAGGGTCTGGTGTACCAGCCGGAACCTCTTTGAAAGAGTTTCTGGATTCAGCGCCTCTATCTTCTTATAGTACATGAGATAAGCGAGACCTATGCCGGAAAGCGCTATTCCCAGCGATACCACCATCATGAAATACTCTAACAGGTGACCATGCGCAGTCGGCTCTCCTGATGCCAGGGCGGCAAATTTATGAAATAACTCCGCCGCTATGCCAGTCACGTTATGCTCATGATGACCAAATACATTTCCCAGGAAGTGATGAATAAATCCGTTTCCAGGAGGTAATGCAAGCGCACCAACTGTGGCGGCAAGGAAGGCAAGAAGAACAAGAGGGCCGGTCATGACAGATGGAGATTCATGGATATGATGTGCCACATGATGGTCCACCCTCGACTCACCGGTGAATGCGACGAACCAAAGCCTGAACATATAGAAGGCGCTGCAGAACGCTGCGGTAGCGCCAATTCCCCATATAACATAATGTCCGCCGGAAAATGCCGCCCAGAGGATCTCATCCTTGCTGAAGAACCCGGCAAAAGGGAATATCCCCGCATTTGCCAATGCTGCGATAAGAAATGTGATTGCCGTAAGCTTTATATGAGGGAACAGTCCGCCCATACGTCTTATATCCTGCTCTCCTGACAAGGCATGAATGACGCTGCCGCATCCAAGGAAAAGGCAGGCCTTAAAGAATGCATGGGTAAATAAGTGGTATACACCTGCCGTGTATGCGCCGAGTCCAAGGCCCATAAACATGTACCCAAGCTGGCTTACCGTAGAATAAGCCACTATCCTTTTTATATCGTTCTGGGCTATTGCAATAGTTGCGGCAAAAAGGGCTGTTAACGCCCCGACTACAGCAATTATCTCCATGGTCGTCGGGGCCATGCTGTAAATGACATGGCTTCTCGCCACCATATATACGCCGGCTGTGACCATGGTCGCAGCATGGATAAGTGCGCTGACAGGGGTCGGCCCTTCCATGGCATCAGGAAGCCATGTGTATAAAGGTATCTGGGCGGATTTGGCAGTAGCTCCGACAAAGAGGAGAAGTGTTATGGCAGTCACAACCCCTGTCGTAAGATGTGTCGGCGCTAACTGGAATACTTGCGCGTAGTCAAGGGTTCCAAGTTGGGAGATCAACAGGAAAAGTCCAAGGACAAACCCTAGGTCTCCGACCCTGTTGACAACAAACGCCTTTTTTGCGGCATCTCCGGCAGACTTCTTCTCAAACCAGAATCCAATGAGGAGGTATGAGCAAAGCCCCACCCCTTCCCAGCCGAAAAACATGATGAGGTAGTTGTTCCCCATGATCAGAATGAGCATGGATACCGTAAACATCGACAGATATGTAAAGAACCTGTAGTATCCGTCATCATCGTGCATGTACCCGATGGAATACAGGTGGACAAGGGAAGAGATGCCGGTGACAACGAGGAGCATGATTGCAGTGAGCGGATCTATCAAAAATCCAAAAGAGACATGCAGGTCGCCGGAAACTATCCAGTCCCAGTAGTTGACATTGAGCGTGCTGCCTGAGACCACTTCAAAGAATATGACCAGAGAGATAAGGAAAGAGGTCATAACAGCACCAGTAGCAATATAGTCGCTATAATGGTGCCTCATGTACTTCCTACCGAAGAAGCCGTTAATTATTGCCGCAAGAGTCGGTATAAGCGGTATAAGCCATGCAAAAGTTATCATACGGTTTTTTGCCTCACGTCTAACGTCTTACGTTCCTACCACTTCATCAGATTTATCTCATCCACATTCAACGTCTCTTTGTTCCTGAACAAGGAGACCATTATGGCAAGGCCTATGGCTGCCTCTGCTGCGGCAACTGTCATGATAAAGAAGACAAAGACCTGGCCGTCAATAGAGTTCATCTGTTTTGAAAATGCCACAAGGGAGATATTTACGGCATTCAGCATAAGCTCTATGCACATAAATATAACAATGGCATTTCTGCGTACCAGGACGCCTATGGCCCCTATGGCAAACAGTATTGCGCTTAACACAAGGTAATGTTCTTGAGGCACCATTACTTAAGCTCCTTCTTAGTAAGCACAACTGCTCCAACCATTGCCATCAATAGGATGGCTGATGTAAGTTCGAATGGGAAGAGATAGTCAGTAAACAATACCGCAGCTACTGCCTCTGTATTCCCTCCAAATCCTTTGACTGCATCAGGGGTAAAACTCCCCTTGCCGCCTTTAAAAAAACCACCTCTAAATATCATTACTACCTGAAATGCGAAGAATGCATGCCTTGAGGTATTTCTCAGCTCTTCCTTCTGGAGCCTCAGCAACATGATGACAAAGAGGAAAAGGACCATTATGGCCCCGGCATATACCAATATCTGGGCTGCTGCAAGGAACTCGGCCCCGAGCAGGACAAACAGTGCAGCAACTACAAAAAAGACTACAACCATGAAGAGGGCCGAATGAACCGGGTTCTTCCCCGAAACAAGACCAAGGGATGCTATTATTGCAATCCCGCCGAATATGTAAAATAGAATCAATTCCATCTTTAACCCCAGTTTTTTAAAATTCTTACTAATACGTTCATTTTTTAGGAACTAACAGATCTTTTTTCTCGTAAATCAGACCGTCCCTGCCGTAACATGACATCTCGTAGAATCCGGTCATATCCAACGCCTCAACAGGGCACGCTTCAACACAAAAACCACAAAAGAGACAGCGGCCCATCTGTATCTTGTACCATTCCGCATATCTCTTCCCCTGCTCATTTTCTCCAGCCTGGAGGCTAATGCATTGGGAAGGGCACACTACAGCGCAAAGATAGCATCCAACACACTTCTCGCTTCCGTCCTCGTTTCTGTTAAGCTTATGCTTTCCCCTGAACCTCGGAGAGTACTCTCTCCTTTGTTCCGGGTACTGGATGGTGTTTCTCTTCTTAAACATGTGTTTGAGGGTTACGCTTAAACCCTCTGCAAGCGCCTTTATCATTTCTAAACTCCGTGAATCGAGAAACGTAAATCGTAAACGTAATTTGTAGGGGCGGGTTTAAAACCGGCCCCCACGGGTAAGTACAGCTATCCGAACACCGTCATAAAGACCGCCGTCAAAAGTATGTTTACTATTGATGCCGGGAGCAACACCTTCCAGCCGAAGGTCATCAACTGGTCGTACCTGAACCTCGGGAATGTCGCCCTGACCCATATCATGAAGAAGACTACGGCAAAGAGCTTTACCATAAACCAGATAAATGGCGGCATGATCGGACCGTGCCAGCCGCCAAGATAGAGGGTTGTGACAATACCGGACACTGTAATGATATTTATGTACTCGGCAAGCATGAACATGGCGTACTTCATGCTGCTGTATTCTGTAAAGTAACCCGATACCAGCTCCGACTCTCCCTCAGGGAGGTCAAATGGAGTCCTGTTCAACTCAGCGATGGCAGCCGTTATATAAATTGCGAATCCAATGAACTGTGGAATTATGAACCAGACGCCTTTCTGTGCTTCTATTATCTTCACCATGGAGAGGGACTGGGACATCATGATTACGCCGACTATTGCAAAACCCATAGAAAGCTCATAGCTGATCATCTGGGCGGAAGACCTCAGGCCTCCCAGGAGCGAGTATTTGCTCTCCGACGACCATCCAGCAAGGACTATCCCGTAAACCCCGATGGATGAGACTGCAAAAATGTAGAGGATACCTATATTGATATCCGCCATATAGATATCAACCGACCTTCCGAATATCGTAACCGCAGGTCCGAAGGGAACGACTGCAATTGTCATGACCGCAGGTATCAGGGCCATGGCAGGGGCTATTACAAAAACCACTTTTGAGGCATTGTCAGGAATTATATCTTCTTTGAGGAAGAGCTTTATGCCGTCTGCAATAGGCTGCAGGAGTCCCCAGGGGCCGACCCTGTTCGGGCCCGGCCTTATCTGCATGTAGCCGAGGATCTTTCTCTCTGCCAGGGTGATATATGTCATGGTCAGCATCACCGCGCCGAATATGACGAACATCTTTACCAGCATTATTATGACAAATTCGGTCATTACCTGTCAACCTCTCCCATAACAGGGTCGAGGGCGCCTATTATGGCAACCAGGTCGCCTATGAGTTTTCCTTCGGCCATCTTTGCGAGGGATTCCAGATTTACAAATGAAGGAGGCCTGAATCTAAGCCTGTAAGGCTTATTGCTTCCATCAGACACTATATAGAAACCGAGCTCTCCCCTGGGGGTCTCTATGCTGTGATAAACCTCACCAACAGGAGGTTCAAACCCCTCGGACACTATCTTGAAGTGGTGGATCAACGACTCCATCTCTGTCATTACCTTCTGCTTCGAGGGGAGGCACACCTTCGGATCATCTGCAAGGAATGGGCCGCCTGGCAACCTGTCCAGGGCCTGCTGTATTATCTTAAGAGACTGCCGCATCTCCTCCATCCTGACCATATACCTGTCAAATACATCCCCTGCCTTGCCTGTAGGGATATCAAATTCATAGGTCTCGTATCCGCAGTATGGGTTAGACTTCCTTATATCCCAGGGGACGCCGCACGCCCGGAGGAGCGGTCCGCTCAACCCCAAGTCTATGGCATCTTCTTTAGATATAATTCCTACGCCTTCAGTCCTTATCCTGACTATCTTATTGTCCTGGAAGATACGTTCGTAGTCGTTCTTCATCCTCTCAGGGAATATCTTTATGAAGTCCCTGACCTGTTTATCAAACCCCTCTGGGAGGTCCTTTGCAATCCCGCCTATCCTGAAATAGTTGACGGTAAGCCTTGCCCCTGCACACGCCTCAAACATATCGAGGATCTGCTCCCTTTCTCTGAAGGTATAAAAGAAGAGGCTCATGGCGCCTATGTCTATGCCAAAGGTTCCAAGCCAGAACAGATGGCTTGCGATCCTCTGGAGCTCTGTAAGCAATACACGGGCAACCATGGCCCTCGGCGGAACCTCCATTCCAAGGAGTTTTTCAACTGTCATGCAGTATGCAAGGTTGTTTGAAAGGGAGGCGATGTAGTCCTCCCTGTCCGTCAAAGGTATAAACTGGTGGTAAGTTAGGTTCTCCCCGAGCTTCTCCACTCCCCTGTGCAGGTAACCGATATCAGGGGTCAGCTTTACAACCGTCTCACCGTCAAGCTCAAGGATGAGCCTCAGAACCCCATGGGTACTGGGGTGCTGGGGACCCATATTAAGTATCATATTCTTTGTTTCAGCCATCTATTCCTCGATCTAAGTTCTTAAAAGAAGTTGAGAAACTAAGAAGCTAAGAAGTTTGTGGGTCTTTATTTCCCAACCTCTCATCTTCTCAATCTCTTATCTTCTGCTTTCTGAATTATCTTCCCTTCAGAGGATAATCCTTTCTCAGCGGGTGACCGTCCCAGTTCTCAGGCATCAGTATCCTGGTCAGGTTGGGGTGGCCTTCAAAGATTATCCCGTACATGTCAAAGGCCTCTCTCTCATGCCAGTCTGCAGTTCTCATGCCAGTCTGCAGTGCTCCATACACCAACTACTGAGGATATCTTTTCCCCTTCTCCAACCATTGCCTTGAGCCGTATCCTGTGGCGCTTGCTTATGGAGAAGAGATGGTAGACCACTTCAAACCTCGGTTCCCTCCCCATGTAATCAACACCGCAGAGGTCGGAAAGGAAATCAAAGGAGAGATCAGGGTCGCTTTTTAGATATCTGCAGACCGCAACTAAATCCTCTTTCTTTATGATCACCGTGTTCTCGTCCCGGAATGAATAAGAATCCAACACCGAAGCAGAAAACCTTTTCTTCAATTTTTCGACCACCATCTCTGACATTTCTATTCCTAATAAAACAACTTTTTTACCGCAGAGGCGCGGAGACACAGAGAACTACTTTACCTCAAATTACCGTTTAAAATCTTCCTCAGCGTCTATGCGTCTCGGCGGTTCAGTTAGGCTCTCTTCACCCTTAATGAATGTTCCTTGTCAATCTTCTCCTGGAGCTTCATGATTCCATATAAAAGCGCCTCCGGGCATGGAGGGCATCCTGGTACATAGACATCTACTGGGACGATCTCATCA
>JAENJC010000043.1 GCA_016844545.1 Deltaproteobacteria bacterium
AGAAAGGACGTTGACCCCTTTTTGCTCTTGACATCTACTGATAATTAAATATACTAAAACGCTCATTGCCCGATAGCTCAGTTGGTAGAGCAGGTGACTGTTAATCACCCTGTCGCAGGTTCGAATCCTGCTCGGGCAGCCAGTTGATTATTGAAGGCAGAAAACATACGTTTTCTGCCTTTTTTATTATTGTCTCATAATTTAGTTGACGGAAAGGGCTTTTTGGGTATAATTCATTTACAGCGTCGTAAAAAATCATCTGCTGCGTTGCGCTGCATCCTTCGTCATTCCAGCGTAACTACATGTACGCTTCATTCCTCAGGAATTGCACGCCTTGCATCTGAAGCTTTTTACTTTGCTGTCAAATATTTTTTAATATATAGACCATAATAAGGAGGGTGTCATGGCTGTTAAAGTTGCTATTAATGGATTCGGAAGGATAGGGAGGAATATCCTGAGGACCTCTCTTAATAATAAGGATCTGGATTTTGTGGCCATAAACGATCTCACTGACGCAGAGACACTGGCCCATCTGCTGAAATACGACTCTGTTCACGGGATCCTTGATGCAGAGGTAAAGGCGAAGGATGGCGCCATTGTTGTTAATGGAAAGGAGATAAAGATACTGGCCCTTAAAGACCCTGCAGAGCTTCCATGGAAGGCGATGGGAGTGGATATTGCCCTGGAATGCTCCGGCCTCTTTACCGACAGGGAAAAGGCATCCAAGCATTTGGCTGCAGGTGCAAAGAAAGTAATTATATCCGCACCTGCAAAGAACCCCGATATAACAATAGTCATGGGTGTTAATGAAGATAAATACGATCCTGCGAATCATAATATCATTTCCAACGCTTCCTGCACAACCAACTGTCTGGCCCCAGTTGCAAAGGTCATCCTTGAGAATTTCGGGATAGCGAGAGGGTTGATGACTACAATCCATTCCTATACCAACGACCAGAGGATTCTTGACCTTCCTCACAAGGACTTGAGACGTGCCAGGGCTGCTGCCCTTTCCATGATCCCTACAACTACCGGTGCTGCATCTGCCGTTTCGCTTGTCCTTCCTGAGCTTAAAGGAAAGCTGGATGGCCTTGCAATAAGGGTTCCTACTCCTAACGTATCTCTTGTTGACCTCGTAGTAGATGTAGAGAAGGATACAACTGTGGAAGAGGTCAATGCGGCGCTGAAGAAGGCCGCAGATGGTAAGCTTAAAGGGATACTTCAGTTCTGTGAAGAGGAACTGGTGTCACGCGACTTCAACGGGAACGACCACTCTTCAATAGTTGATGCTGCAACTACAACAGTTATTGACAAGAGGATGGTGAAGGTCCTTTCATGGTATGACAACGAGTGGGGTTACTCTTCAAGGATGAGGGACCTTGCAGTCTATATTGCAAAGAAGTTTTAATTCTGCAAATCTTGTTTCACGCAAAGGTGCAAAGGTTTCCCTCTGCGCCTAAGTGTTTTTAATTTGTTCATGATTTGAGGTAAGACATTATGAAAGAGAAGCTTTCCATAAGAGATGTGAACCTGAAGGGGAAGAGGGTCTTTATCAGGGTTGACTTTAATGTCCCTCAGGACGAACATGGGAATATAACCGACGACACCAGGATAAGAGCTGTCCTTCCCACTATCAACCATGCCCTTGATGAGGGGGCCAAGGTGATCCTTGCTTCTCACATGGGCAGGCCCAAGGACCGGGAACTGAAGTACTCCCTGGCTCCTGTCGCAAAGAGGCTTGGCAGGCTGATAGAGAAGGAAATAATCTTCCTTGACGATTGCATAGGGCCGGACGTTGAGAAGATCGTCAATTCAATGAAGGTTGGAGACATCATCCTCCTGGAGAATGTCAGATTTTATAACGAAGAGGAAAAGAACGACGATGCCTTTGCCCAAAAGCTGGCCAGGCTTGCTGACATATATGTGAACGATGCCTTTGCAACAGCCCACAGGGCCCATGCTACGACCCACGGAATTACGAAGTACGTTAGCCCCTCTGTGGCGGGGCTCCTGATGCAGAAGGAGCTAGAATACTTCAGGAAGGCCATGGAAAACCCGATGAGGCCCTTTGTGGCAATCATAGGCGGCGCCAAGGTATCCAGCAAGCTAAACGTACTTCTTAACCTGTGCGATAAGGTCGACAAGATCATTGTCGGCGGGGGGATGGCCAATACTTTTCTGAAGGCAATGAACTATAATGTGGGCAAGTCCATGGTTGAAGAGGACATGCTTGAGACTGCCAGGCTTGTAATGGCCAAGGCCAAGGACAAAGGGGTAAAGTTCTATCTTCCGGTGGATTGCGTAGTGGCCGACAAATTTGCCCCTGATGCGGAAAGCAAGGTAACTACTACCCAGGAGATACCGAAGGAGTGGATGGCGTTAGATATCGGCCCAGCCACTACTACCTTGTTCGGAGAGGCGCTCCAGAATGCAAAGACCATAATCTGGAACGGTCCCATGGGGGTATTTGAGATGGATGCGTTCAGCCGCGGCACTTATGCCACGGTGTCCCATGTGGCGAATTCATATGCGCTGACCATTGTCGGCGGAGGGGACACGGATGTTGCCATACACAGGGCGGGAGAGTATGCCAAGATATCATATATATCCACCGGCGGTGGAGCCTTCCTGGAGTTGCTGGAGGGGAAGGAGCTTCCAGGGATTGTGGCGTTGACGGATAAAACATGAGAAAACCTGTAATAGTCGGGAACTGGAAGATGAACTACACCATTCCTGATGCCCTTGAACTTGTTAAGAGGCTCAAGATGATGGTGTCAGAGGTGAAAGGGAGGGAGATAGTTGTTGCCCCGCCTTTTACAGCCCTGAGTTCCATATCAAAAGCGCTCGTAGGTAGTAATATGACTATGGCCGCCCAGAATTTCTATTGGGAGGATAAGGGGGCATTTACAGGTGAAGTATCCGCAGAGATGCTTCTTGATGCCGGATGTGATTATGTTATTGTAGGTCATTCCGAACGTAGACAGTTATTTGCGGAGAATGATGAAGGGGTCAATAGGAAGGTACGGTTGGCGCTATCCTCAGGGCTCATACCTATCATTTGCGTTGGAGAGACCCTCGCAGAAAGAGACGGAGGGGAGACTATTCCGGTCATTGAAAGACAGTTGACAACCAGTCTCAAGAATGTTAATATTCCTGACTCTGAAGATTTGGTCATAGCTTATGAGCCAGTGTGGGCCATTGGGACAGGAAAGACAGCCACTCCGGGACAGGCCCAGGATGTTCATTCCTATATACGGGAACTTTTGAAGAAGATATTCAATGACGCCGCTGACGATATAAGAATCCTATACGGCGGCAGCGTAAAACCTGAAAATATCGATGAGCTTATGACTGAACCTGATATTGACGGAGCCTTGGTTGGAGGGGCAAGCCTTAAGGCGGATTCATTTGCGAGGATAGTCAAATTCAAGGTTCCTGAGATGGCAAAGGATACGGAGCATTACTTATAGGTCAGGCAGGGCACAGTATGTTGTGCCTCTGTAACTAATAATTGGGGGTTAATATGACGGTAGTTATAACAATAATACATGTATTTGTGGCCATTTCCCTTGTACTGGTTGTTCTCCTCCAGAGCGGGAAGGGCGCTGATATGGGAGCAGCCTTTGGTGGCGCATCCCAGACCATATTCGGGAGCAGCGGCGCTGCAACCTTCCTTGGCAGGCTCACAGCTGCAGCCGCTATAATATTCATGATAACATCCCTATCCTTGACGGTGATAGGCGGCTCTAAAACCAGTTCTGTTATGCCTGAAACTGCTAAATCGACGGCTGTCAAGCCCCAGGAGGCAAAACCGGCTTCGACTCAGGAAGTACCGGCAAAGTAACGGATATCCGCTTGACAATATCTGAAAAGTCGGGTATATCTTATATCAACCTAAAAAACAACCTATTAACCTAACCGATAAGGGTACAGAAAATCCCCGTAATAGCTGAGAAGAGTGAACTACAGTATAAAGCCTCCCGATCACCTCTTCCATCTTAAAAAAATCCCAAATAGAGTTCATGGTAATAAGCTTCCTACAAAAAGAGAATCAAGATTGATAAAGCCGTACAAACTTAACATCTACCGCGGAGGCGCTGAGACGCGGAGTTAAACATATTGAAATTAAGTTTTTCTCTGCGCCTCTGCGGTGGAAAAAAGCCTTTTCCTGACTTTTTACAAGACCATCAAATGTTAATAGACGTATTTTATTAATTAAACGAGGAGAAGTATGAATCTGAAAGAATTGAAAGAGAAGAAGATAAACGAACTTACGGCACTTGCCAGGGAGTTCAACATTGAAGGCGCTGCCGGAATGAGGAGGCAGGACCTCATATTTGCCCTTCTTCAGGCCCAGACAGACAAGAACGGGATGATATCCAGCGAAGGGGTGCTGGAGATACTCCCTGATGGATTTGGATTCCTGAGGGCACCCGATTATAACTATCTGCCTGGTCCTGACGACATATATGTATCCCCGTCACAGATTAGAAGGTTCAACCTTAAGACAGGGGATACAGTTTCCGGCCAGATAAGGCCTCCAAAGGAGTCAGAGAAATACTTCGCCCTTCTCAAGGTTGACAAAGTGAACTTTGAAGACCCTGAAGTGGCCAGGGACAAGATACTTTTCGACAACCTTACACCTCTTTATCCTCAGGAAAGGATAAGACTTGAGGTTCCGCCAAAGAACCCTAAGGATAAAGATATGACCATGAGGGTTATTGATCTGATGGCGCCCATAGGCAAGGGGCAGAGGAGCCTGATAGTAGCCCCTCCTCGGACAGGTAAGACGGTTCTCCTCCATAATATAGCCAACTCCATTACAACCAATCATCCTGAGATAGTCCTTATAGTTCTTCTTATAGATGAGAGGCCTGAGGAGGTTACCGACATGCAGCGTTCTGTGAAGGGTGAGGTTATAAGCTCCACCTTTGACGAGCCGGCCCAGAGACATGTTCAGGTGGCGGAGATGGTGATAGAAAAGGCGAAGAGGCTGGTGGAGCACAAAAAGGACGTGGTGATACTCCTTGACAGCATAACAAGGCTTGCACGAGCATACAATACTGTAGTTCCTCCAAGCGGGAAGATTCTGTCCGGCGGAGTTGATTCCAATGCCCTTCACAGGCCGAAGAGATTCTTTGGCGCTGCGAGAAACATAGAAGAAGGGGGTTCGCTAACTATCATTGCGACTGCCCTTATAGATACAGGCAGCAGGATGGATGAGGTCATATTCGAGGAGTTCAAGGGAACCGGCAACATGGAGCTTGTGCTTGACAGGAAGCTTGCTGACAAGAGGGTATTCCCTGCAATAGATATAGCCAAATCCGGGACGAGAAAGGAAGAGCTTATACTCCCGGACAATGAGCTTAAGAGGATATGGGTGCTGAGAAAGTATCTCTCTCAGATGGGGACCTCAGATTCCATGGATTTCCTGCTGGAAAAGATACAGGGCACCAAGACGAACAAGGATTTTCTAGATTCAATGAGTAAATAAGTCTTGAATTACAAGAAGACACTCTATATAATATGAGGTTCAAAAAATAGCGGAGGTTTTGAAATGAAAGAAGGGATTCATCCAGATTACGTTGATGTAAATATTAACTGTGCCTGCGGGAATGTTATGCCAACTCGTTCAACGAGGGGAAGCAGCATAATGGTCGATATCTGCTCCAATTGTCATCCGTTCTATACAGGAAAGCAGAAGCTTTCCACAATCGGCGGCAGGGTCGAGAAGTTCCAGAAGAAATATGCCAATACAAAAAAGGCCTGATTCTGGAGGCTCTATTGTCTGTAAAACTTAATGTAGGTGGGCAGGCCGTCATAGAAGGCGTTATGATGAGGTCCCCCACCTCTTTTGCTATTGCAGTAAGAAAGCCGAGTGGTGAGATTGCTACATTAGTAGAACCTCTCAAGTTGCTCTCCGAAAGGTCCAGACTGTTCAAGCTGCCAATTATTAGGGGTGTTATAACCCTTATCTCCGCCCTTTTCCTCGGTGTCAGGGCGCTTAACTTTTCCGCCGATATGGCTATGGAAGAAGAGGAAGGCAAGGACAAGAAAGAAAAGAAAGAGATGGGCTCTCTTGCAATGGGTCTTACTGTGGCATTTTCCCTTGGACTGGGTATCCTGCTTTTCTTTGTCCTCCCATTATACCTTACAAAACTCCTTAAAACGGTAATACCTACAGTAGGAAGCAGTGAGTTTACCTTCAATCTGGTAGACGGCGCCATAAGGGTGGCTATCTTTGTGGTGTATATCATGGGGATTTCCATGATGAAGGACATTAAGAGGGTGTTTCAATATCACGGCGCTGAACACAAATCGATATATGCATTTGAGGCCGGAGAGGAACTTACTGTAGAAAATGCCAGAAAGCATAGTTCCCTTCATCCCCGTTGTGGAACAAGTTTTCTTCTTACAGTCATGCTTGTGAGTATCCTGGTATTTTCCTTCCTTTCTCACGAAATGCCCTTCTGGAAGACTGCGCTTTCCAGGCTGGTATTTATTCCTCTGATAGCAGGTCTGTCATATGAGTTCATAAGGTATTCGGGCAAGAAGATTGGCTCAAAAGGGATGGGTCTCTTAATGGCTCCGGGTCTATGGCTCCAGAAGCTTACCACAAGAGAGCCGAGCGATGACCAGCTTGAGGTGGCCCTTATATCATTGAAAGAGGCCCTGAAGAATGAGAAGGGGACAGAGGTCATATAATGTTTCATAAGCTTGAACAGGTTGAGCAGAGATACACTGAGGTCAGGAATTACCTCAGCGACCCGAAGGTAATATCCAATCAGCCTGAGTTCCAGAAGCTTTCCAAGGAATACTCTGATCTGACTGACATTGTTGAGGCATATAGGGCTTATAAAAAGCTCTTGAGCGAGATAGACGATAATAAGGAGTTGCTTAACGATGCTGATGAAGAGCTCAGGGATATGGCCAAGGCCGAGCTTCAGAGGCTTTCAGAGGAAAAGGATATCCTTGAACAGAAGGTAAAAATACTCCTCCTTCCCAAGGACCCGAATGACGATAAGAACATCCTGCTTGAGATAAGGGCTGGGACAGGTGGGGATGAGGCTGCCCTCTTTGTCGCAGACCTCTTCAGGATGTATTCCAGATATGCCGAGAGGCAGGGCTGGAAGGTGGAAATCATGAGTGAAAGCCCTACCGGCATAGGGGGATTCAAGGAGATTGTTTCCCTCGTAGAAGGAAAAGGGGTTTACAGTAAGCTTAAGTTCGAGGGAGGTGTGCATCGCGTCCAGAGGGTTCCCAAGACTGAGACCCAGGGAAGGATCCATACATCCGCTGTTACTATTGCGGTCTTGCCTGAGGTTGAAGACGTAGACGTCCAGGTAAATGCAAACGACCTCAGGATAGACACATTTTGTTCTTCCGGTCCTGGTGGCCAGAGCGTCAATACGACCTATTCCGCCATAAGGATAACCCATATGCCGTCAGGCCTGGTTGTCAGCTGTCAGGACGAAAAGTCCCAGACCAAGAATAAGGCCAAGGCCCTTAAGGTGCTCAGGGCAAGGCTCTACGACAAGATGATGTTAGAGCAACAGAATGAGCTTTCCAAGACCAGAAAGGGTATGGTTGGGACAGGCGACAGGAGCGAAAGGATAAGGACATATAACTTCCCCCAGGGCAGAATGACTGATCACAGGATAAATCTTACCCTCTACCGCCTGGATACCGTCATGGAAGGCGATATCGAAGAGGTCGTAGATTCTCTCATAACCCACTATCAGGCCGAGGTTCTCAAGTCCGTGGAGACTGTCCATTGAGTGGCGAGACCTGGACAGTTCTAAAAATAATCCAGTGGACAACCGAATATTTAAAAGGAAAGGGTATTGATAACCCTAGACTCGACTCCGAGGTACTCCTTGCCCATCTCCTCAAGCTCGACAGGGTAGGCCTCTATCTTAACTTTGACAGACCTCTCAGCAAGGACGAGCTATCCTCTTTTAGAGAAATAGTGAAGCGGCGCGGTTCGAGAGAACCTCTACAGTACATAACCGGCCACCAGGAGTTCTGGTCCCTTGACTTCAAGGTCACACCAGATGCCCTTATACCGAGGCCTGAGACTGAGATATTGGTGGAAGAAGCCTTAAAGGCAGTTCGGGGTTCAGAGTTCAGAGTTGAGAGTTCGGGACCGATTAACTCAAAACCCAAAACTCAAAACTCAAAACTTATCTTAGATTTATGTACTGGAAGCGGCTGTATTGCCATATCCCTTGCCCATGAACTGAAAGATGCTGTTGTCCATGCGATAGATGCCTCTGAGGCAGCCCTATCAATTGCAAGAGAGAATGCGGAAAAAAACGGAGTGCGGGACAGGGTAATATTTTTGCAGGGAGACCTGTATGAAGCCCTTACGTCTCACGTCTCACGCCTCACGTCTTACGATATCATCGTCTCAAACCCCCCTTACATAAATAACATTGACATTCCAAACATCCAGCCCGAAGTCAGAGACTATGAGCCGAGGATGGCTGTAGATGGCGGTACAGAAGGACTTGATTTTTATAAAAGGATTGTCGCT
>JAENJC010000184.1:0-1269 GCA_016844545.1 Deltaproteobacteria bacterium
ATAGAGGAATACCTTGAAATCAGGGGTCAGGGGTCAGGGGTCAGGGGTCAGAAAGAACCAAACAATTACAACCGGCCACCGACCACTGGCCACTGGCCACTGTTTCTGAATTTACGCGGCGGGAGGCTGACACAGAGAAGTGTGGAAAGGTTTGTGAAAAAATACACTTCCGGGATTGCTGTAGGTAAAAGGGTGACTCCACATTCCCTGAGGCACACCTTTGCCACTCACCTTCTGGATAATGGAGCCGATCTGAGAGGAATCCAGGAGATGCTCGGTCATGCCTCCCTTTCCACGACCCAGAAATACACCCATCTGAGCATGGATAGGCTGATGGCAGTTTACGACAATGCACATCCGAAGGCGAAGAGCAGTGGCCAGTGATCAGGGGTCAGCTGTCAGTTAAAAATCATTATAAGATTATTGGCTAGCCACTGGCCACCGGCCACCGACCACTGACCACTATTAATGAGGTATATAATGAGCGACAAAGAAGGCATAACCTTTCACGGAACCACCATCGTTGCCGTCCGTAAGGATGGGAAGGTAGCTATTGCAGGGGATGGACAGGTTACCATGGGGAATACCGTGATGAAGCACGGCGCAAAGAAGGTACGCAGGCTTTATAACGACAAAGTGATTGCCGGCTTTGCAGGCTCCACTGCTGATGCCTTCACCCTGTTTGAGAAGTTTGAGGCGAAGCTTGAGCAATACAGGGGGAACCTCACAAGGGCCGCAGTAGAGCTTGCAAAGGACTGGAGGCTCGACAGGGCGCTGAGACGGCTTGAGGCCTTGCTAATTGTGGCCGATTTTGAACATACATTTATTATCTCCGGCACCGGTGACGTCATTGAACCTGATGACGGAATCGCCGCCATAGGCTCAGGAGGTCCATTTGCCCAAGCTGCCGCCAGGGCGCTGGTAAAACATACAGATATGGAACCAAAAGAGGTCGTTGAAGAGGCTATGAAGATAGCATCTGAGATCTGCATATATACGAATTCAAATACAACTATGGAGGAACTGTAGGGGCAACCCTATGTGGTTGCCCAAAACCAGGGCGGCCACGTAGGGCCGCCCCTACATCAGAATTATGACAAACTTTACACCAAGAGAAATAGTAGCAGAGCTTGATAAATACATCATCGGCCAGGGAAAGGCAAAGAAGGCCGTGGCCATTGCCTTGCGGAACCGGTGGCGGAGGCAGCAGATCCCGAAGGAGCTTCGGGATGAGGTGGCCCCGAAGAACATCATTATGATAGGCCCCAC
>JAENJC010000184.1:1292-4719 GCA_016844545.1 Deltaproteobacteria bacterium
GGAAGCGTCGAAGTTCACAGAGGTCGGGTATGTCGGGAGGGATGTGGAATCCATCATCCGGGAACTAACCGACATAGGGGTCGGGATGGTCAAGAAGGAAGAGTCCGAGAAGGTGAAGGACAAGGCAAGGGAGATTGCAGAGGAGAGACTCCTGGACATCCTCCTTCCGCCAGGGCCTGTAACCACTACAGAGCCTTCTCATGAGGAGTCCCAGAAGACAACCAGGGATAAGCTGAGGTTGCTGTTGAAAGAGGGAAAACTTGATGAGAGGTTTGTGGAGGTAGAGGTAAAGGAGACAAGCGCTGTTGTTGGAGTCCTTTCGGGGGCTGGGATGGAGGACATAGAGTCTAACCTTAAGGATGTCTTTTCAAACATGTTTCCCCAGAGAACTAAGAAGAAGATGGTTAAGGTCCCGGATGCTCTGGATCTCCTCTCCAAGGAAGAGGCTGGAAGGCTAGTAGATATGGAGCAGGTTACAAAGATTGCCATAGACAGGGTTGAGCAGTCGGGGATAGTATTCCTTGATGAGATAGACAAGATAGCAGGAAGGGAAAAGGGAGCAGGCCCCGATGTATCCAGGGAGGGCGTGCAGAGAGATCTTCTTCCCATAGTTGAAGGTTCAACAGTGAATACCAAATACGGGATGGTAAAGACAGACCATATTCTTTTCATTGCAGCAGGGGCATTCCACGTTTCTAAACCGTCAGACCTTATACCTGAGCTACAGGGGAGGTTTCCCATAAGGGTTGAGCTTGACTCCCTGACAAAGGAAGACTTTGTAAGGATACTGACTGAGCCAAGGAATGCCCTGATAAAGCAGTACATGGCCCTCCTGGAGACAGAGGAGATTCTTCTTGACTTCAGGGATGACGCCATAATGGAGATTGCCGGGATGGCAACGGTTGTGAATGAAAGGACTGAAAATATCGGGGCCAGGAGGCTTTACACCATAATGGAAAAAATCCTAGAGGAGATATCCTTCGAGGCCCCGGATATCAAAGGCCAGACGATCCCGATCACTGGTCAGTACGTGAAGGGAAAGCTTGCAGACATAATAAAGAACGAAGATTTAAGCAGGTATATATTGTAGGCTAAAGGGGTAACCATGCAAAAGATCCTAATAATAGATGACGAGCTGTTCTTTAGGGAGTTTGTATCAGACAACCTGAAAACTGCCGGGTATTCTTCCATTGCGGCGTCAAGCGGCCAGGAAGGTTTGGATATCTTAAAAAGGGAAAAGGGGAGTGTCTCTGTGATCCTCCTCGACATAATCATGCCGGATATGGACGGGCTGGCGACCCTTGAAAAGATAAAGGAGATTGACCCTGAAATCCCGGTCATTATGATGACTGCCCACACGGATGAGGAACTGGTTTTAAGGGCTTTGAAGAACGGGGCCTTCGACTACCTGGCAAAACCTCTTTATATAGAAGAGCTACTCCTTTCTGCAAAGAGGGCATTCGACCACCACCGCCTGGTCGTGCAGAATAAAAAGAAGCTGAAACAACTTAAAAACCTTGAGATAGGCGCCCAGGGGCTGGTAGAACTTGCAAAAGGGTCAATCCGCATGGAAGCTGTCATGGAAAACAATAAGCTGCTCCAGGCGACCATTGATCTGATAGCAAGTGTCCTTGAGGCAGAAAAGGTCTCAATGATGCTGGTAGATGAAGAGAAAAAAGAACTCAGGGTTGTAGTTGCAAACGGCCTCAATCTGGACCTTTCAACCCTCCCTGTGAGAAAGTTAGGGGAAGGTATTGCAGGTACTGTGGCAGAGAGAGGCGAGGCAGTCCTTATTAAAGATATAAAGGATACTCAAGGAATTAAGGAATCAGGGTTTGCCGGGCAGTATAAGACCGGCTCATTCCTCTGCGTGCCTGTAAAAGTAATGGGAAAGACCATTGGCGTCATAAGCGTCAACGACAAGCTCACTGGAGAATCGTTTACCGATAGCGACCTTACTATAATGACCACATTCTCTCACCAGATTTCCCTTGCCCTTGAAAACGCCATGATAAATGCAGATATGGAGCGTTATATCGAAAAACTTTCCTTACTCAACGAGACAAGCAAGACCCTCCTCTCAATGGTGGACCCAAAAGAGATATTCAAAGCTATCGTTAAAAAGACAAGGGAGGTCCTTGAGGTTGAACTTTGCGAGCTTCTCCTGTCCGACGAAACTACCGGAGATCTCAGGTTTGAAACAGGATCAGGCGATAAAGGGGAATTAACGCAGGAACTCACAATAAAGGCAGGAGAAGGTATTACAGGGGGGGTTCTGCAAACCGGCCTGATGGCTGTGATGGATAATGCAGGAGATGACAAGAAATACATCCCCGATATTGACGGCTTTCCTGAACTTAAGGTCAGAGAACTGATCTGCGCACCCTTGAAAATAAAGGGAAAGACACTTGGTGTTATAAGAGCAGCCAACAAGAAAGGGAAACCTGGCTTCAGCGCAAGAGATATAGAGATCATGGAGTCTATTGCAGCCCAGTCCTCAATAGCCCTGAAGAACGCCTGGCTTTATAAAAACCTCGTTTCCTCTCTAGACGAGGTTGCAGCAACCAACAAAGAGCTGGAGAGGGTAAATATGGAACTTAAGTTAAAGGTCAAGGAACTGGAACTGTTAAAGAAAGGGAAAGGATGATGGTTAAGCTCATAGAAAAGGCAGATACCCTTATAGAGGCCCTCCCATACATTAAGAAGTTTTTCGGGAAGACGGTTGTTATAAAGTACGGCGGACATGCCATGGAAAATGAGGGGTTAAAGGACTCCTTTGCTCAGGACATAGTCCTGATGAAGTATATAGGGATAAACCCCGTAATTGTCCACGGCGGCGGCCCTCAGATAGACGATCTCCTGAAACGGATAGGGAAAAAGTCGGAGTTTAAGCGTGGACTCCGCGTCACAGATGATGAAACCATGGAGATTGTGGAGATGGTCCTTGTTGGGAAGGTAAACAAGGAGATAGTCTCTCTCATTAATCAGCACGGAGGACAGGCCGTCGGTCTTTCTGGAAGGGATGGGGGCCTTATAAAGGCTAAGAAGCTAAAAGTTAAGTATAAGGATGAAGCCGGCAAGGAGGAGGTACTGGATATCGGTCGGGTTGGCGAAGTTGACACAGTAAATCCGCAGGTTATTGAGGCCCTTGATGAAAGCAAGTTTATACCGGTCATAGCCCCTGTGGGTGCAGGTGAAAACGGCGAGGCTTATAACATAAATGCGGACCTGGCGGCAGGAAAGATAGCATCAGCGCTGAAGGCTGAGAAGTTTATTCTACTGACCGATGTGGAGGGGGTTCTTGACAATAAAAAGAGACTCATCTCTACACTCGATGCAAAAAAGGCCTCTGACGCCATAAAAAAAGGGGTTATTGCCGGGGGCATGATACCGAAGGTAGAGTGCTGTCTCGATGCAGTAAAGGAGG
>JAENJC010000184.1:4757-5245 GCA_016844545.1 Deltaproteobacteria bacterium
ATATTCACAGACAAGGGGATCGGGACGGAGATTGTAGGATAACGCATAGCCCTTTTGTGTTGGCCTTGGCGAGATGAAGAATGACAAACGGAGCAGCAATGTCATCGAACGAACTCATAGAACAGTCATCAAAATATCTATGCTTCACATACAACCGCTATCCCATTGTCTTTTCAAAGGGTAAGGGTTGCAAGTTATGGGATGTGGATGGAAAGGAATACCTGGATTTTGTGGCCGGCCTTGCGGTCGTGAACCTGGGACACTGCCATCCAAATGTGGTTAATGCCATAAAGGAACAGGCCGAGAGGCTTATCCATGTTTCCAATTACTACCATAATGAACCCATGATAGAACTGGCAAGGCTCCTGTGCGAAAACTCCTTTGCAGAGAAGGTCTTCTTCTGCAACTCAGGGGCTGAGGCCAACGAGGCTGCCATAAAGCTTGCAAGAAAATATGCCAAGGAAAATCTCGGCCTGGAAAAGTTTGAG
>JAENJC010000185.1 GCA_016844545.1 Deltaproteobacteria bacterium
CTGTTTCTCGAAAACCCCTACTGCCTTGGAACACCTGTAGTTCCGGCAGTTGCTGCTGAGATAGAGGGCGTCAAGATAGACATCCGAAAAATAAAGAATGCGTATGAGGAGCTTTCAAAAAGACACGATATCCTTATTGTGGAAGGTGTTGGCGGCCTCCTTGTCCCGATATACAAGAGCTATATGGTTACGGATCTAATCAATGAACTGAAGTTGCCGGTCATTATTGTTGCAAAGCCGGGGCTTGGCACCATAAACCACACATTGTTGACCATCAGGCAGGCAAAGGTTTCACGAATAAATGTTCTTGGGGTAATCATAAGCAATTATGATGACGCGAACGCAGGAATTGCCGAAATGACAGCGCCTGAGGTTATTGAACGGATAGGGAAGGTACCTGTTTTAGGGATAGTCAGTCATATAGAAGGAGCAGAAACTGAAAAAGGTTTTAAGGCATTGGTAAAGGAAGTAGAAGAGCGAGTGAGGTTTGACTTGATATGTTAGAGAACAGGGAAATAAAGAGGCTCGAAGAGTGGGACAAGAAATATATCTGGCACCCTTTTACACAGATGAAGGAGTGGGTTTCAGAGTCCAACCTGATTATCGAGAAAGGGAAAGGCTCTTACCTGTATGACACCCACGGGAAGAGATACCTGGACGGTGTTTCTTCCCTGTGGGTCAATGTCCATGGACACAGGAAGAGGGAGATTAACCCATCCCCTCCCCAACCCTCCCCTTGAAGGGGCGGGTGTTTTCCCTCTCTCTCAGGGAGAGGGTCGGGGTGAGGGTGGGGTTTGTTCCGAACTATCAAAGGTATTCTACTCAGACTCCGGCTCTACCTCCGTTGAGATAGCGCTGAAGATCGCATTTCAATACTGGCAGAACAAGGGAGTTAAAGATAAGACCAGGTTCCTGACCTTCAAGAACGCATACCACGGCGACACAATAGGCTCGGTGAGCCTCGGAGGGATGGAGCTGTTCCATGATATTTACAGGCCTCTTCTGTTTCAGACCATCCAGGTAAATTCTCCCTACTGTTATCGTTGTCATCTGGGTAGGGAATATCCGTCATGCAAGGTCGCCTGCATTAAAGAGGTGGAGGATACCCTGAAGAAAACGCATAACGAGGTGGCTGCCCTTGTCATTGAGCCTCTAGTCCAGGGTGCGGCAGGGATGCTTGTCCAGCCAACCGGTTTCTTGAAGGAATTAAGGCGGCTCTGTGATAAATACAAGATTCTAATGATTGCGGATGAGGTGGCAACTGGGTTTGGAAGGACAGGAAAGATGTTCGCCTGCGAGCATGAAGGCGTTGTCCCGGACATACTATGCATTGCCAAGGGGATAACCGGCGGCTATCTGCCGTTGGCTGCAACGCTGACTACCGGGGAGATACACGATGCCTTTCTGGCCGAATACAAGGAGTTCAAGACATTCTTCCACGGCCACACTTACACAGGAAACCCTCTGGCCTGCGCCGCAGCCATTGCCAATCTGGAGTTATTTGAAAGGGAAGAGACCCTCAAAAAGATGCAGCCGAAGATATCTTTGATTGAGGAAGGGCTTATGAAGTTCCACAAACTCGCTCATGTTGGCGATATCAGGCAGAAAGGTTTCATGGTGGGAATAGAGTTAGTAAAGAAAAAGGATACCAGAGAGCCGTATCCCGTCGAACTCAGAATGGGACATAAGGTAATACTTGAGGCAAGAAAGAGAGGGGCCATATTACGCCCTCTTGGAAATGTGATAGTCCTGATGCCCCCGTTGAGCATAAAGGAGGTAGAGTTAAAGAGGCTGCTTAAGATAACGTATGAATCTGTAAAGGTTGTTACGGAATAACTTCTGCATTTTATCGGTAATCACCGGTAAGTCCGAACCCTGCCCAGTATGCCGGGTGCGGGTAGTATCCCTTGACTGCCAACTGGGCAAGGCGGATCGATTCGGCAAGGTCGCTTTTTTTATAGTACCTGTAAAAGCGCTTTACAAGCATGGCTGAGGCAGCATCGTTCACGCGCCATAAGGTAGAAATGATGGACGGAGCTCCTGCATAGATAAAGGCCCGGTTCAGTCCGATAATCTCATCACCTGTGGTGAGTTTACCAAGCCCCGTCTGGCAGGCGCTCATCATGACTATGGAGGCCCTCAGGTTAAGGGAAAAAACCTCGTTGGCAGTCAGGTTCCCGTCATTGGCAGAGTCCTTAGTCAGCTTGAGGCTTGAGAATAACGGAGTTGAACTGTCATATATCCCGTGCGACGCAAAATGCACACCTTCAACCCCACCTATATCCTCCCTGACCCTGGTCTCTGTGGCCTCTTTTCTCAGAAGGATCTCAGACCCCTCAAACTCCCGGCCTATGCTCCCAGCCTCCCTTTCTGCAAAGGGAAGGTCAAAGGCGCTGTCCCCTAAATCCGGGTTTCCTATGATAAGCAATCTATGTAGGGGCAATCGGCCGGTCGCCCCTACGTTTCGATCCATAATCATTTTCATCACGCTTGCGCTTGGAGAGTAGAAGATGGGATGCGCCTCCATGAGATACTGTCTGCCGTCAAACAGGGATGAGAACGAGAGATAGTGCAGCACGTCATGAGGTATTATCCCGATGTATTTAGTCCCTGAGATAAGCCTTTCCACAGGCCTTATCAGGAGGTTGTAAAGTTCGAGCGATTCCTTTTCCAGAGGAGTGACCTGTTCCATCATCTCCCTGTATCTGACAACCTTTTCTTTGATTCCCTCCCTGGACATCTGTACTATGGTTGACTCAATCGTTTCACGGCCTATTGTCCATATAACGATACCATCCCTTGTGACCAAGTATTCAAGAAGGGTAGTATCATTTGGGATGGTCTTCTGTATGTCCGGAAGGGTAGGGGGCTCGACCGTCACAAAGGATGCAAGCTCAGGGGATTCCTCCTTTATCTCTATCAGCAGCCCCTCATAATCCTTCCTGGCCTTTATAAGCTCTTCCAGAAGCGAAGTATTTCCTCTGGCCCTCTCTTCAAGGTTATCGATCCTTCCCCTCAGGGCTCTTTCCCTGGACAGGAGCCTCTGGCTTCCAGCGGACTTTAGATTCAACTTTTGGTTTCCAAGCATGTCTATGAAGTTTCTTGACCTCCCCCTCTCAGAGTAGTTAAAGGCCTCCTCACTTCTACCCATCCCGAGGAGGAGCATAACCATCTCTTCGTAAAGGTCTGACTTGTTTTCAAGGAAGCCGGTCTTGTATTCATCTATCTTTATCATCCCCCTCATCTTTTCAACAAGATTGATGGCCTCTTTAAGCTCCCGGTAAGCATCGGCAGGTTTACCACCCCTTGCATACAGGGACGCCTGGGCCTTGAGAGAACGCCAGATGACCTCCGGGAGGTTCAGCTCTTTACCTATGCGGTAGGCATCTTTCAGGGCGCTGGATGCCTGATCCTCTTTCCCTGTCTTCATGTAGAGCGTCCCCAGGGAGTAAAGGGTCATGGCCTCATTGTTCCTTTCGCCTATCTCCTGCGACAGGGACAGGGATGACCGCAGATTCAGCATTGCATCATCCAGTCTCCCCATCCTCTCATAGCTTATCCCCAGATTCCTCATGTCATAGGCCATTCCCCATTTTGTCTTCAGCTCCGTATCAATGTCCAGGGCGTTACTGAAGCTTTCTACTGATTTATCAAGGTTTCCCAGCTCTCTCTGGACAATCCCTATGTTGTTGTATGCAGCGGCAGCATCGAGTTTGTCGCCTGTCTCTGTTGAAATGGACAGAGATTTTGATAAGGCCTCCAGCGCCTTTTCCAGCATACCAAGGTTCATATAAGTAAGCCCTGCCAGGTTATGGGCCATGGCCTCCTGCTTCCTGTCCTTTAACTCTATGGCGACCTCCAGGGCTATCCTTTGGTATTTAAACACCTCCTGATAGTCGCCAGTATGCCAGGCAACGTTTGCCAGATAAAGCGTTCC
>JAENJC010000186.1 GCA_016844545.1 Deltaproteobacteria bacterium
ACCAGCCTTCCCTTCTGGTCAATAAATAAAAGATACATTCAGAAATTTCTACCCAGAAGTAACATTACAATATGCTTGCAGACATTTCTCTCATCTATTTGGGCAAAGGTATGGTGTAATCCCGATTAAGGGACCCCACTATTCCAAAGGGTCGACGGAGAATGAAAGATCTAAAGACTCCAAGGCTCCCCGCGTCAAATGGAGTGAGTTCCAGACAAAACTACCCTCCGAAACACAGGTCAAAGAATGGTTTACTAAGTGGAGCCAAGCGACTATGGCTGTAATCACCGGCAGGGTATCCGGCCTTGTGGTTGTAGACTTCGATTCCAAGGAAGCGGTCAATTACGCAAAGGAGAATGGCCTGCTCAATCCCCCACTTGTGAGAACGGGGAGAGGCCTCCATACGTACTTCAGGTATCCCGTAGGCAGAACAGGAACTCCGTAAACAGCACGTTAAAAATAGATATTCGGGGCGATGGTGGCTATGTTGTGGTCCCTCCATCAACTCACTTATCCGGGGCTGAGTACAAGTGGGTTGAAGGACACAATCTGGGGGAGAAGGAGCTCATCCTATTGCCCGATGTATTCCTCCAGAAGGTCGCCGAAGGGACCACTAATAAGCCACTACTTAAGGAACTTTACAAGGGCGTAGCTGAGGGCGGGAGAAACCATGCCCTCGCAAGGCTGGTAGGTAGCTGGATCGAAAAAGGGATGACATTGGAAGAATGTGTAGAAAGTGCAGCGATATGGAACCAGAGGAATAGTCAAGCATTGACCATGCACGAAGTGGAAACATAATTATGAAGAATTGTGGGAAATAATGGCGAATTGGTTAAGCGGAAATGTGAAACCTTGCAAAAGGAATATATGGCGGATCAATAAATTCCTAAGCTCAGTATGAGTATGACCTTTCCTAGTGGCTTCGGGCATGGAAGAGTTATTTTGTGACGATGTTGGCGATAAAGCTATGGGGCCGTTATATTCGATTTTGAACTTCCTGATCCACTTTTATTATCGGAAAGCTATGATGGCGTCAGGGGCGATTGGTCTGTTTGGAAATGCGGCCGCCGCAAGCTCGTCAAAGGACTGAGTATAACGTCATGACCACGCCTTTCGGATATTTACTGAGTTCAGGATGCATGTGGCAGGTGATACGCTGGCAAAGGTTTCAAGAGTTTTAAGGCGGAGAGGCTGCCCGATCACTACCATGGATACATGTATCCACTTTAATCTTGAACCTTCAATGGCATCCTCTTGCTATAAACAACCAAACTGTAAGGGTCACCTCCTGTAAGGCCGTATTTTCTTTTGAGCTTATTGTGGATACGCTCGGTCATGATGTGATAGGTAACTTCTGCGATTAGATGGCTTCCTTCCACTTCATTTTTTGGCAGCCGATACTCGAAGGTGCAGGCATAGCTCTTAAGCGGGAGAACCCTGTTTTCGTAAACCTCCACAATTACAGGCCACCAGAGTAACCAGCGTCCTATAGTATAAACCTTTTCTTTTAATATCTTGCCGTCACTGTTTACAATACTAAATTTCACAGTATAATGCCTGTCCGGGTCGCCGGTTGGTATCTTATGCCCGGCGCCTTTATTTGTCAGAGTCAGCGTGAAGCGCGCCGTATCGCCCGGCCCATACCGCTCCTTGTCCAGCTCCAGTTTTACCTCAACAGCCTTTTTATGCATCTCATCATAGTGTCCGCCCATCCATAGGTGGCGGCCACCGGCTCTTGGCGATGTCCCCACTGCGTCCGGGCGGAGCACAGAAGGCATATGGCACGTCTGGCAGAGATATCCCTTCCTTGCATATGGATTTTCTTCAAACTCCAGATAGGTGGCGCAGGGAGCGCCGTTATAAAATTGAAACGGGCCGCCAGGAACCTGGTGACAGGAGTAGCATATCTCCGTTGTTCGGAACCGAGGGTCGTACTTCGTCGGATGAGGGGCACTGCTGTCCTGATAGGGGCCGAGGATTACACCGTCCCTTAGATGACAGGCTGCGCATGTAATGCCTTCTTTCTGGAATTCCCCGTCATAATTTGAGTTTATCTCTTTAACGGGCCTCCCGATGCTGCCGCCTTTGACACTCTTTATAAGCCAGGGTTGCTGGTTTACAAGTGGTGAATGGCAATTAAGGCAAATCCAGATATTTTTGTCCTTTCTCCAGAATGCCTGAAAGAATGGGTCAACAAAGGCCCTGGCATGGTATGAAGTTTTCCACTCTTCATAGATTTCCTTATGACATATGCCGCAATCCTCGGCCCTTATCCCTGAAAGCCCTGAAGGGATTATTTGAAAAGGGACCGCTTTTTTAAAATCATCTCTTAGACCGAATATTACAGGCGAGTAGATAAACGTACGGTACAGTATAAATACAAAAAGAAGGGTTACAACCAATATGGCTGTATTCCACAGGCTGCCTCTGACTTTCACAATCCCTCCTTTTACACTCATTTCCTCTTTGGGATGCGTTGTTTAGGCTGGGATAAGATATATTTTTTGCGTAAGGCCGCTTCGTATAGAGGTGCTCCCTCGTCATTTTCCTCACATCCTATTTATTTTATCCTGCTGCGTAAAACTGTCAAGTTTGGGTTTTATCTGCGCTGATCTCAGGGGTCATGAGCTAATATCGGAGGTTCGATATACTACTTGAACACAGAGCCACCACCCGCTCAAATTAGATGTGATTGAAAAAAACATAGGGGAAACGGACAGGACAAAAGAGCTCAGAGACCTTCTTTCCTCCCAATGTCCAGTTTAAGGTCCCCACACAAGTAAATCTTTCTAAAGCCAGATGAACTCAAAAGTGCACCCACTCATCGTTATCGTATAACTTCAAGCTTCCCGTCCACATAAAGCCTTGCCTTCCCTTTTAATCTTTCCAAAGTTCTTATCTGATCAGGGTCTGTGACCTTCCACTCCAAACCGCCTTTGTTACGGAGTATTGCGCAGGCTACCCCCTTCTCAGTTGCAAAGTCCAGAGAGTCAAAGTCTATGTACAGGTTTTTGTGCAGAGTGACGAACGAGTCTACAAGCCTTGAAGGTGCCCCTTTAATAAAAGGGAACAGGTGTTCCGGCACAAGGACGAGAACACCCCTGTAACCAGATTTCTTCTTTCTCTCCCTGTAAGCCTTCTGTTTTTCATTCACATCAGGATAAATTCTCTTTTGACCCATACAATCTCCTTTAGTAACTATGTGACGATAAATATTAATTCAAAAACGTGTCTGTTGCAACTTAATTTATTAAAAGGTATTGACATCGTAACTTAGTTATGATATAAGTGTAGTTATGATGTTCAGTAATGCTTTTGAGTTTTTGGGTGAGCAGGGAAAAGTATATATATTATAGAAGGTGAGTATGTCTATGAAAATACAAAAACTTATAAGCAGGTAAAGAGCAGC
>JAENJC010000187.1 GCA_016844545.1 Deltaproteobacteria bacterium
AGACCTTCGGGATAAAGATAAAGACCACGGACAAAAGCGGTACGCTTAAGCCCGGGATGACAGTGATGGTCGAGATCCCGAGGAAGGGATAGCCATGCCACCAGCAGTTGAGGTCCAAAACATAACAAAGAAGTTCGGCGAGCTTACGGCTGTTGACGACGTGAGCTTCAGCGTGGCGGAAGGAGAGTTCTTCGGCTTCCTCGGACCGAATGGCGCTGGAAAGACGACTCTTATAAGGATACTGACTACCCTTATCAGGCCCACCAGCGGAAAGGCAAAAGTTGCCTGCTGTGATGTCATCGGGAGGCCGGAGGGGGTTAGAAGGGAGATAGGAGTGGTCCCCCAAGCCATGACCAGCGACCTGGATCTGACAGGTTATGAAAATATGGACATATACGGGAGGTTCTATGGTATCCCTAAGAGAGAGAGAGAGGAGAGGATTGCAAACCTCCTTGAAACGGTTGGGCTGACTGCAAGGAAGGATGACCTGGTCGCCACGTATTCCGGCGGGATGAGGAGGAGGCTTGAGCTGGCCAGGGTACTGGTTCATAAGCCGAAGATACTATTTCTCGACGAACCTACCATGGGCCTGGATCCTCAGAGCAGAAGGGTTGTATGGGATTTTATCAGGAAGTTCAAGGAGGACTCTATGACAATGTTCCTTACCACCCATTATATGGACGAGGCGGACTCCCTCTGCGACAGGGTGGCGATAATAGACAAGGGGAAAATAATCGCAATGGGCTCTCCGAATGAGTTGAAGGCAGAGATACCGGGTAATGATATTATATCTCTTACAGTGGAAGCGTCTTCCGATACCCTTATTGAAAAAATAAAAAGTCTGTCCTTTGTCCACAAGGTTAATGTGGAAGGTGATATTATCAGAGTCTATCTGGACAACGGCGCTCAGAACCTGCCGTATCTCCTGGAAAAAGTGAAGTCGCTTGGATGCAAGGTAGGTTCCGCAACCATCCACCAGCAGTCTCTTGAAGATGTCTTTATCCATCATACAGGGCGGTCCATCAGAGAGGAGGAGGCCAAGAAGGTCAGCTTCCTCCTTGGGGCCGGGATTCCACAGAAGATGGGGAGATAAGTGATAAGGCTTATAGCAGTAATACAGAGGGACCTGCTGAAGTTCAAGAGAAATCCTGTGGTTATAGCTGTTAGCGTGGTCATGCCGTTGATCTACCTGATCATCCTTGGAAACGCATTCCAGGGGAAGCTGACTAAACTCCCTATGGCAGTAGTAGACCTTGATTCCGGCCCGTCTTCGAGGCGTCTGATGGAAAATCTGAGGGCGCTGGAGACGGGGGCAAAGACATTCACGATAACAACCATGAAGGACCAGAAAGAGGCAATAGAGGCCGTCAGAGAAGGGGAGTTCAAGGCGGCTCTCATAATACCGAGGGATTTCAGCAGGCATATGGTTGTAAGTAATAAGGCTGAGATAGGCCTTTTTGTTGACAATACAGACAGTATATCAGCAGAGTCTGTAAGGGGAGCTGTTGAGGGGGCGCTGCGCTCTATAAGGGAGGAGTATATCCCGATAAGGGAAAAAGGGAGCGGGACTTACCTGCGAGCAATAGACCTCTACGGCAGGGTAGACTACGACCAGTCCCTCATCCCAGGGGTCATAATAATGGCTATATTCCTCTCAACCATGACTACAGGGGTCTTTAACCTGGTCATGGACAGGTTCATGGGGACTGACGAAAGCTACCTCCTTACCCCTGTAACCAAGAGCGAGATAGTAGCAGGCCTCGTCATTAGCGGTCTCTTCATAACCACCATACTTGCCATGCTGGTGTTCGGCCTGAGCATCCTTGTAACAGGAGCATCTTTTAAGGGAGGGCCGGAGCAGTATGCCTCCATACTCCTTGTCATAATCCTTACATCTGCGGGCCTTCTTGGAATGATGTTTATCCTCCTGGGCAGGGCGAACCATCCGAGGATAGTCGGGGTATTCAGCGGCTTCCTGAACGTGATATTCTACTTCCCCAGCGGGGCCATCTACCCCATAGCCAGCTTCCCAGGATGGCTCAAGGCCTTTGCAAATGTAAACCCTGAGACATATGCAGTGGACGCCTTAAAATCCCTGATATTCAAGAATGTGGGTATTTCCGCAATCTCAGGAGATATCGCCTTCCTGTCCATATTTGCGGCAATAACGATGACCATGGCAATAGCCACATTCAAGAGGACTCTGTAAATTTAGAACTCTTAACCCTTTTTTCCATGGAACAACTCACTCCCAGCCCCAGGGTAAACTGTGCGCTCTGATATAGGTGTATATCTTTCAATCTTAGCCCACATGCCAGAACCTGGTTCTGAGCCTTCCATGGTAATATCGGAAGGTCTTACATCCCTCATGGCTGGATGTTTGCGGACATCAATCCCTTCCACGTTATGGCTGAACTCTATCGGAATCCCATTAGGGTCATATGCATAAATAGAGTGGATGAATCCGTGGTCTATCACATCCGAGACTTCAAATCCCGCGGCAGAGAGCTTGTCTTTCAACTCCCAAAGGTCATCCTCAGTTTCAACACCGAAGGAAACATGATCAAAGATAAATGGCCCCTTTACAGGCATCCCGTGAACCTTCTCCGTGACCGCCTTGACTCCGGACCACTCGAAGAATGCAATCAGGTCTGTTTTTGATATCTCGAAAAAGTAATGTCTGTAACCTGGCTGCCCAAGGCCAGCCATCAGCCTCATCCCCAGCAAGTCCCGCCAGAAGCGGATCGTCTTATCCATATCTCCTGTAGCCATGGCCAGATGGTTTATTCCATTAAACTTTATCATGCCGCTCCCTCCTTGATCAGTTTATCTCTTTTTAAAATTTACCACCTGTGCTCCAGTTGTCAAACAATTGTGGAAATTTCTATTTTTTGATTTGCAGTTCCCAAACTAAAACTGATATAAAAGGACTGTATGACTATCAAGTCTAAAGTGAATAAACAATATGACGGCTAGTTGGGGCGGATTTAGCAGCTAATCCTATAAAGAGCATTTCAACACAGATTTCCAAAAGTAGGCGCTTCTAAGCGACATAGATTGTTTAACATTTACACAGAGTTACAAAAAGCAAATAACTCTCCATTTTGGTTAAGAGGCTAAATAGGATATCTGTGTGAATCATATGCTTTTATCTGTGTTTATCAGTGTTTAATTGCCGTTTTCAGGTTAATAAATGCAGGCCTCTGCGGTTGACTATGTTGCCAGGGCTGATCTCGCAGATTGCCTGGAATCTACTTCTGTGTCAACGATTAAACGATTATAGGTCGGAAGGTCGAATATGGCAATTATAGAAGGGGGGTAGTCGGTTAGCTCCACCTCATGCTACATTTAATTATGCCCCCAGTCGTAGCCATAGGTTACATCATCTTCAGTAATCGGTTCAGTGACA
>JAENJC010000188.1 GCA_016844545.1 Deltaproteobacteria bacterium
CATTTTATCTTAAAGCTGCCAGCAAAATCTATTTCCAGTTCAGGCACTATCATCCCAACCAAAAGAACGGAGCTATCCTCGTTTTCCTCAACAGAAAAGCCCGAAGACGACAGATCTTCAACCTTTAAAGTGATTGTCCTGCCTGTGAAGGGATGCCTGAAGATTATACTCGGGGATGGCGATATCTTCTGCCTCAGGGTCCGGTATTCCCTGGGCATGAACCTTTGTCCCTGGTTGTTAAGAGGCTCCAGGACAAAGTTCCCCTTGGCAGAAAAGGACTGTCTTATAATCCTGCAATACCCTGAATACAGGATATCATCTTCATTCCTTAACATGACATTCAGCGGGAACTTGGAATTAACCCACTGTAATGACTGACGAGACTGTGCCGAAACATCAACGCGGAAGGCGATGACGTTGAAGTCCTTCAGGGTCCCTCCAAGCATCACTCCGTTCTGGGTAAGTTCAGCGCTGACCATTTCGCATGGATGACGCCTTATCTTTCGAAATCCCACCTCATAGCAGGTTTCCGGCAGAATAAAACTTATCTCTTCATCGGTAGCGGACCTCATCTCAGGCTTTGCCAGAATCAACTTCAGTCCGTCGGATATGAGCAGGTATTGGAACTCGTAGGATGCGAGGTTTACGACAGGCGGCGCTGTCTCTAACCATTCGCAATCTAAACTATTTTCAATGATGCGCATGGGCCTTACGTCAAAGGAAATGATTTTATCGTATTTCCTGTGCTTAAAGGTTAAAAGGATGGTTCCATCCTGGAAATTTATATAATTCAGGGTGTTTATCAGATGTTTCCTGGATACGCTCCTCTCCTCACTTATCTGGGCTTCTAATTCAGAATTGTAGAATAGTCGGGGGAATCTGTGGATAATATCTCCTACTTGGGAAGACTGAAATCGTTCTTCCGGTTCAGGAATGCTCGCAGAAATTCGCAGGCCCGCATCATGCTTGTGCATACTATATCTCTCCAGCAATGATTAATGAAACATAGAGAATACGTTTGATTTTAGGTTGGGAGTATACCATACCTGTGCCCAATAATCATCGACAAAGAAATACAAAAAACCAAATCCTTGACTTTTGCACCTCAAGACTATTAAATAAGACTTCAGAGGCCACCATGAATCTTCGTAAAATCTTTACCCCATCCTGTTTCAAGATAGCCGTTTCAATAACTGCAATCATCACTATTGTCTATCTTTTATCTCCCACCTTTCTGGAGATTGTTGAGTTGAAGGCCCTTGACGTCAGGTTTAAAGCCAGGCCAAAAGTTAAAGCGGTGGATGAGGTTGTCATCCTTACAATAGACGAAAAAAGCCTTAAGGAACTTGGAAGATGGCCATGGCCGAGGAGTGTTATGGCCAGGCTTATAGACTCTCTGACTGCTTATGATGTCAAGGTCATGGGTTTGGATATCGTTTTTGCGGAGAAGAGTCAAGACAAGCGTGAAGATACCGTTCTAGCAAGGGCGGTGGAACGGTCAGGGAGGGTAATACTGGGGTATTACTTCTCATTTGGACAAGAGACACCTGGCGCCGAAGGAAGGGAACTGGAAAGCTTTTACGACGTCAAGACCATTGGGGAGCAGGTGAGCATTATTACAGGTGACGGGGTTGTGGGTAATATTGAAAGAATAGGAAAGGGAGCTGCCGGTTTCGGCTATTTCAATATCGTCCCCGATATAGACGGAGGCGTGAGGTGGGACCCCCTGGTTATAAACTATAAAGACAGATACTATCCCCCTCTTGCCCTTCAGGTCCTTAAATTTTACCTTGGTAACCCTCCCTTAACCCTTACCCTTGCCGATTACGGTGTTGCGAGGTTGCGGATCGGCGACCTCTCTATTCCGGTTGACGAAGATGGAAGGATGACAGTCAACTATTACGGGGGCCAGAAGACCTTTCCTCATTATTCCATTGCTGACGCCATCGCTAACCGAATCCCAAGGGAAAAACTGAAAGACAGGATAGTCCTTATAGGCTCCACTGCGATAGGCATCTACGACATGCGTGTCACTCCATTTGAGCCAACCTACCCCGGGGTGGAGATACATGCAACGATCATTGACAATATCCTTCATCAGAGGTTCATTACAAGACCGCAGTGGCTCGCCATTATAGACATCTTTGCAATTATCGCAGTAGGTATCACTCTTGGCCTTGTTATACCCAGGCTTCCCGCATGGCTCGGTTTCGTCTTCGCGACATCTGTCCTCGCCTCATACCTTTTGCTTAATTTATACATATTTTCCAGCTATGGGCTCTGGATAAACGTAGTATATCCGGCCATGACGGTTATTCTTACCTATCCGGGAATAATCCTCTACAGATACATAACAGAGGAAAAGGAAAAGAAGTGGATAAAGGGTGCATTCCAGTACTACATCACGGCATCCGTGATGGAGGAGATTTTAAAGAGGCCCGAGATGCTTAAGCTTGGCGGAGAAGAAAGGGAGCTTACAGTCCTCTTTTCCGATATCCGGGGATTTACAACCATATCGGAGAAACTCTCACCGGAAAGGATGGTCTCTCTGCTGAACGAGTACCTTACTGCCATGACAGATATAGTGTTTAACCATAAGGGGTATCTGGATAAATATATCGGGGATGCGATCATGGTTGTATACGGCGCCCCTCTTCCGCAGGAAGATCACTCTGTGCAGGCCTGCAAAACTGCGGTCTCAATGATGTCAGAGCTTAAAAAGCTTCAGCAGAAATTTGAGAAGGACGGGATGCCGCTTATTGATATCGGGATCGGCATAAATACGGGACCTATGGTTATAGGAAATATGGGGTCAAAGAGGAGGTTCAACTACACAGTGATGGGCGACAGCGTTAACCTGGCATCGAGGCTGGAGGGGTTGAATAAAACCTACGGCACCCACATCATCATCAGCGAGAAGGTATATGAAAATGTAAAAAACGAATTCCTTTGCAGGGAATTGGACCTGGTAAAGGTCAAAGGGAAAATGGAACCCTCAAGGGTATATGAGCTTATGGGTAGAATCGAGGATACGAAAGACCTCTCGGAGATGGTGGAAGGTTTCAATAAGGGTTTGGAATATTATAGAAGAAGGGAATTGGAAAATGCAGTCAGGGAGTTTGAAAGGGTGCTGGCTCTGGAGCCGGGAGACAAACCTTCTGAGATTTATATAAAAAGAAGCCAAGATCTCATGAACGGACTCAAACCCGATTGGGAGGAGACGGTATAACACCAATTAGCATTCAAATAATGAACTTTGAATGCCGTGTATAATACCAAAGTAAGCTTTCATTAATGGCAATAATTATATGTATGAAAGCAACTTGGTATAAAAGAAGGGGCCCTGAAAGATCTTTTCAGGGCCTTTCTACTA